>CAZRFT010000073.1:0-10359 GCA_964599255.1 uncultured Neptunicoccus sp.
GCAAGGGAGGTAAGGGGCATTACTTGAACTTTGCGATCATATCTTTGATGCCTGGAATGGTTTCGACCTGATAGGCGTGGGTGGGTTGAAAATATTGCACCAAGGGGCGCTGTGACAGCCCGCCAAGGATGGTGAAATAATACATCTCGTAGCCAGGTGCAGCGACGCAAGGATGATAGCCTTTGTCGATTTTGAAGGTGGAACCATCGACAAGGTGATAAGCATCGCCAACTTTGCCGTCTTCGTGTTGAAGCAATTGCATTCCGAACCCATGGTTTGGCTTGAAGCGGAAATTATAGACCTCGTCATGTCGGGTCTCATCGGGCAACCGATCCGTGTCGTGTTTATGGGGTGGGAAACCTGACCAACCGCCCGCGCCCACGGTGAAAAGCTCGCTTACGAGCAAACGTCCAACTTCGCCGGGTGGATTTTGGCCGAGGATATGTTTGATTTTCCGATGCGTTTTGGTGTCATCAGAGCCGTATTGTACGCGGTCGATATGTTCTTCGCGTACGGCAAAGGGCTCTAGCGTTTTTTCATAAGGCGCGCCTGCGATAAAAATCTCTGTATCCTTTGTGGCCGTGATCTCCGCTTTTGCCCCTGTGGGCACATAGACACCTGATGGTTCTCCGTCCCAAACATCCGCGCCGCGTGTACCGATCCCATCAGCAGTGAAACTGCCGATTTTGATATTGGCCGTTCCCGTTGCTGGCACGACGCAGGTTTCATAGTCAGCCAGGTCACTGACGAAGCTTTCGCCCGCTTTTAACTTGACGATGTTAAAATAGACCAAGGGGGTCATATCATCTTCGGCGTCAACAATGGCTTGGTTTTGATTGTCAAACGGGGGGATATGCATCAGTTTTCTTTCCCTTCGATAAATTCTTCGACTTCGGCGGTGTCGGGCATAGCAGAGGCACAACCGACACGCGCGACAACCATTGCCGCGGCAGCGGCCCCAAACTGGGTGGCGTTTGTCACATCTTTGCCGCGAGAGAGTGCGGCGATGAATCCACCCATAAAGGCGTCGCCCGCACCAAAGGGTTTTAAAATATCAACGCGGAAAATCGGGATTTCAACTTCCCGCCCTTCATGCATGGCGATCGCGCCCTTTTCGCCCATTTTGTAAATCACAATCTGGGCCGACTTGGCGAGAATTCGGGCGCGTTCTAAACCTCTTGATCCGCCTGCGAGCATGTCAAACTCTTCATCATTCCCGATTATGATATCAGAGGCTACGACTGCAGTGGAATAAGTTTCCGCGATCTCTGCTGCGTCCGCCCAAGAATACGCGCGGTAGTCGAGATCAAGAATGGTTTGATGTGCATTTTCCATGGCCGACAAGGTTTTGCTTCGGCTTGGCTCTTGGGCAAGTGCGGTGCCTGTCACAATCAAAACGGGCGCGCGTGCTGCCGCCGCGACGTCCTTGTCCGTTATCTGGAAATCCGCAGCGTTGTTGCGATAGATAACAACATTTGCATCCCTGCGGGTTTCAGCCAACGCCAAAGAGGTACGTTCAACGCCTTGTACAAAATTTGGACTTAGATCGGTTAGATTGTATTTGCTGATCTGCGTTTTCACAAACCGTCCCACAGGATCGTCGGACACGGGTGCCACAAGGCCAACATCTAACCCGTGGCGCGAAAGCGCGACCGCGATATTGCCTGCAGAGCCACCCATATCGGCGCGAAAGCTTGCTGCGGCTTCGGTTTTTGTGCCATCGGGCAATGGATACAAATCCATCCCTGCACGCCCCCAAACAACAATATCGAGGTCGTGTTTTGGTCCGCGTGGTTTGATCAACCCTGCCATGCTGAGATCAGCTCTTCGTAGTTTTGACGCATCATTGCGTGGGCCGTTTTATCATCGATTTCGCCCGCTAGCCAAGCTTTGGCGGCGTCTTCAAAAATGCTACGTCCAACGGCGAACCCTTTGCAAAGGGGTTGTGATTTGGCGCGGGTGATATCGGCTTTGACATCGACCATCGGTGCGGCCAAGCCAAGCAGAAGAATGCCGCGACAATATGGGTCGTGTGAATTAACCAACTTAGTCCAGCCATCCCAAGACGCATCCCAATCGTTCGTATTTGGGGCAGGTAGCTTCCACCAATCTGGGGATATGCCTAGGTTGTAAATCATCTCCATGGCGCGGATGACTGTATCATGTTGAACTTCTGAATCCTTAGGGGGGATAATTTCAAGCAGCAGCTCCAAACGCCATTGGCGACATGCGGTGGCAAGTTCGAGTAATTTTTGGTTCTGCTTTTGCCACATGTCAGCGTCGTCATCTGGATGCATGAAGCAAAGGCATTTCACGACCAAATGGCGCGGCCATGTCCTAAGAAGCGTGCCCAGATAATCGCCACCTTCAAATTCTAGGGGTCGAGAGCCCGGCCATTCCACAGGGGCTGCCTGCCAAAGTGGGGCTTCGGCGGTGTGTGCAAGCGCATCCTCGCCGTAGCGTCGATCACAAAGAAGACCAAGGCCAGTTTGAGTATCCGACATCTCTGCGACCAATTCAGCGCAGAGCAGTTTGAACGCACTTATTTTATCCGCATCGTCGATTAATTCTTCAAGCTGCGCACGATGATCATAGGCAAAGGCCATAACTGTGGGCCATTCCCCTTGCCGCGTTGAGGCCCAATGGAGTTGTTCGAGGGATGTATCCTCGCGAAGTCGGAAATGAGCGGACCCGTTTTTCAGAAAATGATCGAGCTCATCGCGGCTTGGGTAAGAGGGCGCGCAAGCGTGGCGCGAAACAGCAAATGCGCCACAAGCGTTCGCCATGCGGCATGCGTCATGCCAGCTTTTGCCTTCTAGGCGGCCCGTGACAAGCCCACCCATAAAAGCATCCCCCGCACCAAGCACATTGAACACCTCAATCGGGAACCCTTCGATAACTTCGCCTTTCATGACGTCATTAGGAATATCTGCTTCAAACACCGCACAACCCATTGCGCCAAGCTTCACGACGAAGGTCGCATCGGTCAGTGCGCGCAGGGTTTTTAGGGTTGTGATCGTATCGGTGGAGCCGCCCGCGATATGAAATTCCTCTTCGGTTCCCACGATGACATCAACATGCGGCATGATGCTTTGTAGATGGGTGGTCACCGCATCATCCGCGATAAACCGAGTTTCTCCATCCCCCTTGGAACCCAGCCCCCAAAGAACAGGCCGATAGTCAAGATCGATCCAACGCTCTGCGCCATGCTTGGCAGCAAGTTCAAGCGCGCGAAGCGACGCCGCTTTCGTGCCGGCGGTAGAAAAATGCGTACCAGAGGTCACCACAGCGCGCGCTGAGGCGATGTGATCCTCCTTGATGTCATCTGTGGAAATCGCCATATCCGCGCAATTTTCACGATAGAAAATGAGCGGAAACTGCTCTTTATCCCGGATACCCAAAAGTACCATGGCGGTCATGCGTTCGGCATCGGTGATAACGTGATCCACGGTGACGCCTTCGCGCGTCAGCTCTTCTGTGATGAACCGGCCCATCGCATCATCGCCAACCCGAGAGATCAGGGCGGTTTTCATGCCCAATCGAGAGGCGCCGATAGACGTGTTGCAGGGTGAGCCGCCAATATATTTAGAGAAAGAACCCATATCTTCGAGCCGCGTACCCGTTTGATCGCCATAGAGATCAACGCCCGCGCGCCCGATAAATATTGCATCAATGGTTTTGGTCATCGTCGCATTACAGAATTTAATTTCTGTTTAGTAATACAAACAGAATATTTATTCAGCAATGCTTATTTGCAAAAATTATGCCTCTAGGTTCTTGGCCATATGATCAAGAACGCCGTTTACAAAGCCAGGCTCTTTGCCTTCTGGGAAGAAGGCTTTGGCGACATCGACAAATTCAGAAATCACCACACTTTTGGGTGTTTTCTTGCTCAGGAGCTCTGCTGCGGCTGCGCGAAACACGGCTCTGAGCGTCGGGTCGATACGATCAATGGGCCAGCCATCATCAAGGGCGCCATTGGTCAATTTGTCTATTTTCGATTGTTGGCGCAGCGCGTAGTTCAGAATGTTTTCGAACAGGTCCACGTCGCCTTCGGCATATTCATCTTCTTCGATGACCCCGCCAAAACGGAAGGTCACGAACTGATCGCGCACATCGTCGATGGTTTGATCGGCCGCTTCCATTTGAAAGAGCGCTTGAACCGCATAAAGACGGGCGGCCGATTTGGCTTGGTTATGACTGTCTTTGGACATGGGGATTAAGCGATTTCGATATTTTCGTCTGGCGATTTAAAACTTTTGCCCGAAGCGAATTGAACTTCGGCTAGCCGCGCGACATAGCGTGCCAAAGTGTCGATTTCCAAGTTTACAAAATCGCCCTGTTGCAAATCAGCCCAAGTTGTTTGTGTCTTGGTATGCGGGATAAGATTGATGTCAAATTTTGTCCCCGACACCCCGTTCACCGTCAGCGCGATGCCATCCAATGTCACAGAACCCTTAGGCGCAATATATTGAGCGTAGCTTTCCGGCACCTCTAGCGTGATGACGGTGCTGTCCCCGCTTTCTTCAAGCGAGGTAATTTCGATCACTGTATCAACATGGCCTGAAACCAAATGTCCGCCAAGTTCATCCCCGAGTTTCAGTGCGCGTTCTAGGTTTAGTTTGGTACCAACTGCCCATTTGCGTCGTCCCTTACCAATATTGGTTTTATCCACGGTTTCGGCAGAGATATCGACATCGAACCAGTTTTGACCACCCTCGTTGCCCAACGCGGTCACGGTCAGACAAATGCCATTGCAGGCAATTGAAGCCCCTATGTCGATGGTTTCAATCGCATAAGAGGTCGCAATGCGGGCGGTCAAATCGCCCTTTTGCTCTAACGCGGTGATGGTGCCAATATCGGTGACAATGCCAGTAAACATCGAACTCTTACCTTGCTTGATACTTGGATTGGTGCATTGCCTGATCGGGGCCGCAGAGTAAAGCCGAAACGCAAGGGTTGATCCTTGCGGCATTTGGATTTTCCGCTAATGCAATTTGGAAAAATCCTTGCTAGAGAAGGCGCAAAGGCGAAAGATTAGCTGATGATGCAACATGCCAAAGGATATTATTTATTCTTGCAAGGCCCGCATGGGCCTTTCTTTTGGCAATTGGCAAAAATCATTCAGTCAGCAGGCGCTAAGATTGAAAAAATCGGTTTTAATCAGGGTGATGCTTTCTATTGGCGCGAAGCCACAAGCTATACCCCTTACACAGGCGACTTGGATCACTGGTCAGATTTTGTTGAAAGAAAGCTAAAAGAGGGTGTGTCCGATCTGGTCCTATATGGGGATGAACGGGCGCATCACAGTCAAGCCATCGAATTGGCAAAAAAGCTAAAAATCCGCATCCACTATTTTGAGGAAGGGTATCTTCGCCCCTATTGGGTCACCTATGAGCGTCAAGGTGTGAATGGCCATTCCCCGTTGGTTAAAACCAGTATCGCGCAGATGCGCCGTGCCTTAAAATCTTTGGATCCTGAACATCCCGAAGCACCCGCAAGGTGGGGTGAATTGCGGAGCCATATATTCCACGGCGCGGTTTATCATTGGCAGGTTTTGGTTCGAAATGGGCGCTATCCCAAATATAAATCGCATCGTGATCGCTCTGTCGGTCAGGAGTTTATTTTTCACCTGCGCAAACTGCTGCGCCTACCTTTCACGGCAATTCGCACGGTTTTAGAACGTCGAGCCATCTTCCGATCTGGTCGCAGCTACCATCTGGTTTTGATGCAGCTAGAACATGATGCGTCGATCAAATTGCACAGCGACTACAACTCTATCCAAACCTTTGTCGACGAGGTGATAGATGCGTATCTGGAAGGGGCGCCAAAGCATCATTTATTGGTCTTTAAGGCGCATCCCTTGGATGATTTTTCAACGCAAATGGACCGTCACATCCGTAAACGCGCGCGTGATTTGGGCCTTGATGGCATGATCCGCTATGTTCATGGGGGGCGTTTGGCGCGATTGCTTGATTATGCCAACTCTGCCGTCACGATAAACTCCACCGCAGCCCAACAGGCGTTGTGGCGTGGGATTCCTGTAAAATCCTTGGGACGTTCGGTTTATAACAAACCAGAGCTGGTTTCAGCGCAAAATTTGGCGGACTTCTTTGGAGATCCTCAAAAACCCGATCTTGAAGCTTATCACGATTATCGCCGTTATTTACTTGCCACTTCGCAGATTTTGGGCGGTTTTTATTCGGCCAAAAGTCGCATCCGCTTGCTACGCGGCGTAGTGGATATGATGCTTGCCGACAAAGACAGCTATAAAATCTTGGCATCAAAGGGTGAAGCAAAAGCGCAACAGCGTAAAAAGGCCTGATTTTCATCACAATTCAGTGCTGGATATTTCATACATGCTTGGTTAGTTTCACCGCCAAGCAGGGGTATAACCTTCGAATTTGAAAGCAGGGACGGGACATGGCTTTTTCAACTACTTCTAACGTTTTGCGCGGGGTTTGCCTCGTATTTATGATGGCGCTGATGGGTTGTACGTTGCCCGGCACCGGGCCTTCGCGTTCGCAGCTTTTGTTGAGCTCTCGTGAAAAACAAGGGGATGCGGTGGTCGTTCCTGTCACGGCTGAAGTGGTTAGCCGTACGAATTACCGTGAAACGCGGAGTTTCCCACCCAGTTTTTATGGCGCGCCATCGATCAACACAGATGTTGTTCGCCCCGGCGACACGCTTATTTTGACAGTTTACGAGAACGTCGAAACGGGACTTTTGGGTCCTGCGGGTAGCCCGTCAACCATCACACCAATTCAGGTTGATAATACCGGTCATATTTTCATTCCCTATGCGGGCCGCATTCAAGCGGGTGGATCGACGATCGAAGATACACGCGTGAAAATTGCAGAAGCCCTAGCTGAGCAAACGCCAGACCCGCAGGTTCTTCTTTCGAGATCCGAAGGTCTGGGTTCAGCTGTGACAATCGTGGGATCATCAGTTCAAAATGGGGTATACCCAATCGGTGTTCCAACGACGCATCTTACGGGCATGCTGGCCCAAGCAGGTGGATCGGTAAATGAAAATCCGGAAGCCACCATTGTTACTGTGACACGCGGAAGCCGTTCTGGTTCAGTTTGGCTTTCTGATATCTTAGAAAATCGTCGTCACGATATTCACCTTCGCCCGGGCGATGTTGTTCGTGTCGAAGAAGATTTCCGTGCCTATACAATTGCAGGTCAAATCGGAAATGGCGTTGTCCGTTTCCCGAAACCTGAATTCAGCTTGTTCGAAGCCGTTTCGTTAGCAGGCGGTGTCAGCAATGCCTCCGGTGATCCAACAGGCGTTTTCGTTCTGCGCGAAGAACGCGGGGAAATCGCCAATCTGTATCATTCATTCAACGATGCAACGCAGGCACGTAATTTGCTTTATGTGTTCGATCTGCGCGCGCCGAATGGCTTGATCAATGCTCGCGACTTCTTGTTGCAGGATGGCGATGTGATCTATGTGACTGAGGCGCCTTATTCGCAATTCACCAAGGTGATTTCATCTATCATCACGCCCATTAACTCGGTTGGTCAATTGGGATCGGCTGGTGAACAAGCGGGTCTATAATCCCAAAGACATAGGATTTCGGCTCCGTTGAAAGAGATTACAGCAACCCTAGCGGCAAGAAGCCTTGGGTTGCTTTTTCGTTCTGCCCCGCGAAACATTTTGCGTGCGCATGGTATTGCACTGACAGTTTCAGCCGATGCAGATGCGATTTTCACTTGGGGGCGGGGAAAAACCTTTGCCCGCGCGATCAAGCTTTCCCAACATTCGCAACGCCCAATTTGGACGGGCGAGGATGGTTTTCTGCGCTCGCTCTATCCTGGGCGTTCCGGTGATGCGCCCCAATCGCTGATGTTGGATCGCGGGGGTGTTCACTACGATGCCAACAGCGCTTCCGATATTCGCCAATGGATTGTTGAGGCGGAAAATATGTCGGAGGCTGAGAGGTCCGACGCAGAGGCGGGTATTGCGCGCCTTAAAAATTGGCACCTAAGCAAATACAATGCGTTCCAATTGGATGACCCTGATTTACCGCTCGACTATGTTTTGGTTGTTGATCAAGTGCGAGGCGATGCCTCTATTCGGTATGGGGGGGCGTCAGCGGAAACTTTTAATGAAATGCTGATGGCAGCTATTGCCGAACATCCAAATGTGCAAATCCTGATCAAAACTCATCCCGAAAGCCGATTGGGTAAGCGCCGCGGTTATTTCGAAGGAAAAGGGCAGGGCGGGTTAATTCGTTTTTACGACAAACCCATTTCGCCGTGGAGCTTGTTTGAACGCGCACGCGCCGTTTACACTGTTAGCTCGCAAATGGGCCTAGAGGCGATATTTGCGGGTCATCGACCGATTGTTTTTGGCCGTCCCTTTTATGCAGGTTGGGGTTTGACCGATGATCGTCATGCCGATGGCGGCAGGCGCGCTTGGCGAAAACCCGAAGATTTATTTTGGGCAGGCTATACGAAACCAACCTTATGGTTTGATCCGATTTTCGAACGCGCCAGCGATTTTAATGGGATGACCCGACAACTTCATGCAGAGGCGCGAACCTGGCGTTCTATGGATCGGGGTGCAAATCTTTATGGCTTTAACGCATGGAAGATGGGGCATATGCGCCGCTATGCATCCATTGCGAAGCGGCGTCCAAAGAACACGCATTCAATGTCAGTGGCGTGCACACGATCCCAGAAATCTGGAAATCCAGTCTATCGCTGGGGGATGAAAGGCGGTGTTGAATTTGATCGTTTGGCCGCGCGTTCGGACGTTAAAGTCGTCACCGTGGAAGATGGTTTTATTCGATCCAAAGGATTGGGGGCAGGCTTGAGACAACCCTATTCCTTGGTTTTTGATGATGTGGGGATTTATTTTGATGCGCGCAGTCCGAGTGCCTTGGAGGCATTGATTGAGAAATCTATAGACCTCCCACAGACCGATCTCCATCGGGCGCGCCGATTGCGCGAGGCTTTTGTGGCGCAAGGGATTTCAAAATATAACCTTTCTGGCACTACACCTGACCTACCAAAAAATAAGAAACTAGTTTTGGTTTTGGGGCAGGTGGGCGATGATGCCTCGATCCTTTATGGCTCTGATCGGATCGCAAGTAATGATGCGCTCCTTTGGGCCGCCAGACAGGATTTTCCAAAGGCGCATTTGATCTATAAGCCGCATCCAGATGTGGTTGCGGGTTTGCGAAGTGGTGAGGTTAGCCGCGAGGTTTTGCGAGCCACGGCCGATCAGAGGATCGCGGATGTAGATATATCTGCCTTGATTGGTGCTGTGGATCATGTTGCCACGATCAGCTCGCTTGGCGGTTTTGAGGCATTGTTGCGGGGAAAACCTGTGACGACCTATGGCACCCCCTTTTATGCGGGTTGGGGGCTTACAACCGATCGCGGCCGCATTCCAGAACGCCGCGCCGCGCGGCCGAATTTGGATCAACTTACGCATGCGGTTTTGATCGATTATCCACTTTACTGGGATCCCGTGACGGAACGACCCTGTCCACCTGAAGTGCTGCTTGAACGGTTTGCTGATGGAAAATTTGGCCGTCATCGTCCGATAAATAGCAGCTTGGCGCGGGTTCAAAACTTGCTTGCCCCCTTTGCGACTCTTTGGCGTTAGGCGGGCGGACGGCGCCAATGGCTGATTAAATCGCCACCCAATTCCCAGTTCTGGACTAAATCAAAATTGGATGCATCCCCCAACGTCGATAAGTCGATATCGCCAATGGCCGTTAGCCCGTCACCACCGATAACTTTGCCCGCTTGCATAAGGTAAATTTGATCAACATATCCGCCGGCAATTAGGCTTGCTGCAAGTCTGGCACCCCCTTCACAAAAGAGCCGCGTGATACCGCACTCCGCGAGCTTACTAAGAACATCGTCCAAGACTAATCCGGTTTTGCCCGCGATAAACTCCACGCCCTCAAGGGCGGCAGGTGTTTGGGCCTGATCGTGAAAAACGAAAACGGGTACTTCGCTTGCCGTAGATAAAAGCTTTGATGTGCTTTTCACTTGTAACTTGCTGTCCAAGACAATGCGAACGGGGTTTGGTAAATTGCCGAGCCCACGTACGGTCAGGCTCGGATCGTCAGCCAGAGCCGTTCCTGAACCAACCATAATGGCATCATGTTGGGCGCGAAGAAGATGGGTAAATCGCCGTGCGGCCTGACCCGTTATCCATTGGCTTTCCCCAGTTTTGGTCGCGATTTTTCCATCTAGGGTGGTTGCCAGCTTTAGCGTGACCATCGGGCGATTGTGACGAATGCGCGTTAGGTAGCCGGCGTTGTCGATTGTTGCCTCTTTTTCCAAAAGCCCGTGTTCAACTTTGATACCGGCATCGCGAAGGATTTCGGCGCCT
>CAZRFT010000074.1:0-1993 GCA_964599255.1 uncultured Neptunicoccus sp.
TATGGCCACTTGCGCGGCTGTCCGGGTGACAAATTATAGGCCCCCTGAGGTGCCCAAGAAAAAAGCAACAGGCCCCAGAACGAATCTGAGGCCGGAAGCGATGGCTGCGTTTAGCAGGGATGGGGGGTGGTGGCAATGGGGTGCTCAACTAGTCGGCGTCGAATTTCTTTGCGGCAATCTCGGCGTCAGGAATCTCGCTATCCAAAGTCGAATCTCCATCTTGCAGAAGAGATTCTTGATCACTCAAGCTCTTTGCATACTCACGTTGCCATTGCTCAACATATTCTTTGTAGTGCTCAGGTTCGGCTTCCGCAGCACTCCCATTCGTTAGCTTCAAGCGAGGCTTTTCGATTTTGTGAAGTTCAATGTAGTTTTCCAAATAATCCTTCAACACGACACAATCATCTACCATGTTTGGCTTCTGCAGGAGCTTTGCTTCAAGCTCTTGCAGGTGTTTCTCACCGGCAGTTCTCACTGTATCAATAGAAATAATAGGATACGGCAATCCGGCGACTACACCCTTGAAAGACTGCGGTTCATGGAAGCGAAAGTCCAATTCGAAGCTTGTAGCCAGCGGATTTCCTTTTGCCAGCGTGAGTAAAAAGGCCAATGCTGGTGAAATAGTAAATGAGTTTACCGTCGAATTCCTTGAAATCCGAAACCCTCCGTCGATACCTTTACCCAAAAAATCATAATTTCCAGGTGCTTTATCAACCTCACTTTCGAATGCCTCTGACCGTAGCTCGTCCAACCCAGACATTGGATCTGAATTGCCTCCTTCAGACACTCCAATACTACAATTTGGGCTGGGAAACGCCGCTACCCACCCGTTCCCCTTTGTATTCAAACCCTTGAACTGCCCGAGACTTTCGCCGAACTTGTGGAGCGAATTTGAAAAGGCAGTAACATAAGCACCCAAATGCGTTATGCTGTGCACCCGATTTACAAACAAAATTTCGTCGCCGATAGTTTTCCAAATCTGGGGCGGGGCAGCCTTTTCCGTTGGATGAATACTGCCTATGCCTTCACATACTCGCGTGTATTCAACAGCGAACATGGCAGGAAACTCTCCGTAAAAAAGCTGAAACGCTTTTAACCAGACGAAACTATTCTCTTTTGACTTAAATGCTGTGGATCCGGTTAAATCTACAGAAAGGAACAATCGCACCCTGTAGTCCGGCACTGAAATTTCGGACATGTTGCTTCAAATTAAATGTTTAAGTTTTTTGCACGAATGTCCGCTGCTGCGAGACTAACCCCACAAACTTCCGCCGCATGGTCAAGACCACGCGAAGTAACTGCCTCCAAGAAAACCTTTTTCGGCATAAGAAAGGCTGCGGCAAACCAATTGGCCTCCCATTCGGCACGCCTCTGCTCTTCGTCCTCAGGATCCACATATCGCGTCGCGCGCATCACAGCATTTTCGCTTCCCGCCTTAATCGCCGGAAGGTGCAGCAATAGGTGCCCTAACTCGTGGGCAATGGTAAATCTGTCACGCTTCAAAGAAGTATGCCTGGAAACGAAGATTTCAAAATCGTTGGTCTCCCGCGCGACGATGGAACCGCTATTGTCGTCGCCAAATCCACTGGTCCCAACAGTCATACGCCCCCCGAAACGACTAACCAGCTCCTCAATGCTGTCACCCGCTTCGAATCCGATCTTTTTGGCAAAGTCTTCCGCAAACTTTTGTACGCCCGCTTTCGAGGCACCAAGTGCTTTGGGCGCTTGGTAGTTTGTAGCCATTTCACTCTCCAACATTATATCAAGAACGACTCAACTGAAACAAAACCAGAACATGTTGATAAAGCATTACGCTGACGTGCGCAACATATAACTATTCCTCGCAAGATATAGTAGAATCTAATAATTTTCCAAAACAAAAAACCCCCGCTCACGCAGGGGTTCCTCAAACTCTTTATCGAAAGCGCTTAAACCAGCGCCAGATCCACTGCACTCTCGCGACCGTCGCGGCCGGATTGCAGCTCGTAGCTGA
>CAZRFT010000075.1:0-3157 GCA_964599255.1 uncultured Neptunicoccus sp.
TGCTTCCCAAAGCCAAATTTCGAGCGGTGCTAGTATGATGGGATGCACCAAATAAATCCCAAAACTATAAGGGGCCAGTTTTGAAATTATCGGCGGGAAGAAATCTGGTTTGGCCGCCATAAAAACTAAAAACAGTAATACTGGCATTAAAAAGTCAGCCCAATACCCGGGCATAAAACTATATTGCCAATCGCCCGACAGGATGACCTTGTGCGAATGGACCAGCTTCACCAAAAACAGCAATCCAGCGGCATAAAGGCTTGCATTAAAAATTGCCGTCCTACTCTCTTCACCAATGCCTCGCTTGAACATCCCGACAAAGCTTGCGGCGACGATGCCATAGCCCGCATAGGTCGCTATTTTTATCGTGCGAAGTAGATAATCGAACCATGCTTCCTGCGCGAATTGCGACCAAATCCAAATATCGGCCTCTCGCTTTGTGAATAGACAAACCAAAACAACTAACCCGATCCAAGGATGATCAACGGCACATCGATAAAGTGGATAAAGAAGCACCAAGCCAAAAAGCGTTGGAAGGAAGTGCATATGAAAATGCACGCTCCCAAGCGTAAAATAAGAAAGCCATTCAAGTGGGTTAACAAGCTGGGCCCAAATTGCATCTGAGTAACCAAAATACGAGGCCTTAAACAGCCGATAAAAAGCAAAAAACACGACCCAAAAACCAAAAGGCACCAGAAGCCGTCGCGCCTGTTCTTTTATTGTCGCGCCATAGCCGCGTGGTCGACGATCAAGCGACATGATCAGCAAAAACAAAGAGATGATCAAAAAGAGCTCGGTTCGAGCGGTATAGACCACCGCGCGAAACAAAACTGGCCCGACACGTTCAATTGGTTCAAAGGCTACAAATGGTTGTCCTTGTATGTCAGAGCTTGCATGAAGCCCCACCATCGACACCCCCGCCCAAAGACGAAGGGTATCAAGCCACACCATACGGGTTGTCTGTGCCAAGAACACATCCTTCTTTTTGCCTACTTTCTTTCAAGAAAATCTTAGCGAACCGTTCAAAGATCCGTCGTTCCAATTCGCTAAATACCGCAAATTTTACCTATAAACCTTTCCTTACCAAACTCTTGATAGAGCGACTGGCGAAGGATGGAGTTATAAATGAAAAAAGTTGCGTTTCTTTTAGTGGCCGGGGCATTTGTTCAGCCCGCCACGATTACCGCCGATGTGCTTCGAGAATTGCCGTTAAGCGCATCGAACTGTGCGATCGCCATAGCCTTAAACGTACCCGCTCCCGTAAATTGTCAAAACATCGATTTGGGGCAAACGCGCGGTATTGTCATTCGTCTTGACGGGCAAGCCACAACGGCAACAGCAGAAGAGCTTCCAAAGACCCAAGATATAGTTGTGCAACAGTCTACCTCGAACTCTCCCTCAGTGAATCCAAACAAAAGGTCAAATTACGCCGCCGCGGAATCAAAGGATGGGTATTTTATCCATTTCGCCTTCAACTCCGCCAATCTAGAGCCGCAGTTTAAGGACCATTTAAAACGCCTCTCGACGGTTCTAACAGGCGACGCGCTCTCTGCTGCGTGCCTGCGGGTTGTGGGTCATACGGACGCAGTCGGATCAGAAAGTTACAATATGGGTCTGTCTGAAAAGCGGGCCAAGATGGTTGCAGACTATCTTGCTAAAGAGGGAAAAATTGACGCCGCCCGAATGCAGATTGTGTCAAAGGGAGAGAGCGCGCTTCTCCCAGAAATAGAAGGTACCGATGCGCGCAATCGCCGCGTTGAGTTTGCCACTAAAGACAGCACAAACGGCTGTTCAGAGGAGTAAGATGCGCTTTGCTCTCGCGCTCCTCCTGAGCCTCCTATCCAGCATGGGTCTGGCTCATGCACAGCGTGTTGCGTTGGTCGTTGGGAACTCTGACTACACCACGCTCCCCAAGCTAAAAAATCCCGTTCAAGATTCAGAAGCGATCGCACAACAGCTCGCGAATTTGGGGTTCACTGTCTATCTGTCGAATAACCAGTCAGCCACCGAACTTCATAAATCGATGACCCGTTTTCTTGATGTCTCTCAGACAGCCGAAGTCGCGCTTTTATACTACGCTGGTCATGGGGCAGCTTTGGGAAACCAAAGCTTTCTCTTTTCCCCAGAGTTTAGTGCGAATGATCAGCGTTCACTGGCTTCGGCAATAAGCCTGAATTCGATGCTCGATCATATGGGCGGCTCGACCACATTGCGTATCGTTTTTGTGGATGCATGCCTTACTCAAATAGTGATACTTTCCGATACTCAAACAATCGAAATGGAACCCCTGGCTCCGCTCAGCCTACCTGGCAATACAGTAGCAAGCTTTTCAACTACACTAGGATATGCAGCACATGACGGAATTGGGCGGCACAGCCTTTATTCAGGGGCGCTGCTCGATAGTATATCGCGACCAAATGTCGAAATTAGTTTGATGCTTCGCGCCGTGAACAAGGACGTGATTTCAGCCTCCCAAGGCCAACAGCACCCACATTTGATTTCAAATTATCTGGGGGCGTTCTACTTTAATCTAGATCGCAACCAACCCACCCCCGCTTTGCGACAAGAAAACTACGCCTTGGCAACCCATAGTGGGTTTTCAAATAAAACGAGCCTGGCCGTGGTGCAATCCGGTATCTCTGCGCCTGTTGAAATCTCGAAATCACGACAAAATCAGGTAAAACTCGTCAAAATCCTCTGTTCAAAACTTACCGGCGATCTGCCCAAACTGTGCAAATCGGCACAATAATTAGGTCTAGGATGGGCTGAAAATAGCTCATTTGTCACTGTTTTGAGCAGAAACCCCATAAAAATAAGGGTTTTTTGCGATTTTCCTTTGCAAACCCCTCTGATGAACCCCTATATTTAGCGTAGCATCAGTGAAAACAATCAATATACTGATCAATCATTTTGAGGAGGAGCAGATGACTCAGAAACCAATGACGAAAACCCAACTCGTCGCTGCCTTGGCGGAAGAGTGCGGAACAGATAAGGCAACCGCCAATCAAACTTTGGAAGCAATCACAAATATCGTCACACGCGAAGTCGCCGCAGGCGGCGCTGTGACGCTACCTGGATTAGGCAAATTTCAATGCCGGTCGCGTCCAGATCGTATGGTCCGCAATCCCGCAACAGGTGAACAATTTATGAAACCTGC
>CAZRFT010000076.1:0-7378 GCA_964599255.1 uncultured Neptunicoccus sp.
TTTTACCGCGAGCTGCGCTTGGAACATGCGAAGGTTTTGGTGCAGCAATCATCACTGACAATAATCGAAATCGCGCTGGCCTGCGGCTTTGATGGCGCCAGCTATTTTTCTCAGGTTTACAAAGATAGCTTTGGCGTAACTCCATCAGAAATGCGCAGCCAAAAAAGCGCCTAGGAATATTGTCATTCCTGCACTGTGGGCGTAAGCCGATTCAATGACACTCACTCTATCTTCTATCCTACTTTATGTCGGTGCGACTTTCGTCTTATGGGCAACGCCCGGACCAGTTTGGGTTGCGATGATTGCGCGTGCCGTTTCGACTGGGTTCAAAGGCGCTTGGCCATTGGCTTTTGGCGTCGCGCTTGGGGACATCATCTGGCCCTTGGCGGCCATCTTGGGTCTTGCCTTCTTGGTCTCGATTTATGCCGATATCCTGCTTGTTTTACGCTATTTTGCGGCCGTCTTATTGGCGCTCATGGGCGCGGCCCTGATCCGCTGGCCAGATAAGGTTTTCAAGGATGATGGCGCTATGTCCAAACCAGGCATGTGGGCTGGATTTATCGCGGGGCTCACGGCCGTGATTGCTAACCCCAAGGCGGTTTTGTTTTACATGACCCTCCTTCCAAGCTTCTTCGAATTCCAAAGTATAACTGCAATCGATATCGCAATCATTTGTGGAATATCCGCAATTGTGCCTTTCCTTGGAAACCTAACATTGGCTTTATTTGTGAACGCAATGCGGCGTTTTTTATCCTCGCCAACGGCCGTGAAGCAGACAAATATTACCGCGGGATATGCCCTGATTGCCGTTGGCATCTTCATTGCGTTTAAAGCGTAAGCACCCGTGACAATCACTCCTAATTCTGCTATAAAATGATAGCGGAAAAAGGATAAAAAATGTCCGACGAAATCGAGCAAAACGGCGAAGACTACGGCGCCGATTCTATCAAAGTTCTCAAAGGGTTAGAGGCGGTTCGTAAACGCCCCGGTATGTATATCGGGGACACAGACGACGGCTCTGGTCTGCATCACATGGTCTACGAGGTTGTGGATAATGGGATTGATGAGGCTTTGGCCAAACATGCTGATTTTGTTGCCGTCACCGTTCATGCAGATGAAAGCGTTTCTGTGCGCGACAATGGGCGCGGAATTCCTGTGGGCATCCACGAAGAAGAAGGCGTATCTGCGGCAGAGGTGATCATGACCCAACTGCATGCGGGCGGTAAATTCGACAGCAACTCCTATAAGGTTTCTGGCGGCCTTCACGGCGTGGGTGTGTCTGTTGTGAACGCCCTGTCAGATTGGTTGGAGCTAAAAATCTGGCGCGAAGGCAAAGTCCACATCGCGCGATTTGAACATGGTGAGACCGTCAAGCATCTGGAAGTGATCGGCGATACTGAAGAAACAGGGACAGAGGTTCGTTTCCTAGCCTCGACCGACACATTCTCTGACCGCAATTACATTTTCAAAACGCTTGAAAACCGCCTACGCGAATTGGCGTTTTTAAACTCTGGCGTTAAAATCATCTTACGTGATGAGCGCCCATCAGAACCATTAGAAGTGGAGATGGTATATGAGGGCGGCGTGAAGGAATTTGTCCGCTTCTTGGACCGTTCCAAAACAGGTTTGATCGAAGAGCCGATTTACATCGTGGGCGAACGCGATGACATCACCGTTGAGGTCGCGATGTGGTGGAACGACAGTTATCACGAAACCGTTCTACCCTTTACAAACAACATCCCCCAACGCGACGGCGGCACCCATGTCGCGGGCTTTCGTGGCGCCTTAACCCGTACGTTAAACGCTTATGCCAACAGCTCTGGCATCCAGAAGAAAGAAAAGGTCAGCTTCTCTGGAGAAGATGCGCGTGAAGGGTTGAGCTGTGTTTTGTCGGTCAAAGTGCCCGACCCGAAATTCAGCTCTCAAACGAAGGATAAACTTGTCAGCTCAGAAGTGCGCCCCGTGGTGGAAGGACTTCTTAACGAAAAACTGGCAGAATGGTTTGAAGAAAATCCAGGGCCCGCGAAGGAAATCGTGGGGAAAATTATCGAAGCTGCTCTTGCGCGTGAAGCTGCGCGAAAGGCGCGAGAGCTAACGCGGCGCAAAACTGCTTTTGGCGGCACTTCTTTGCCCGGCAAACTTGCCGATTGTCAGGAGAAGGATCCGGCAAAATCAGAGCTGTTCATCGTCGAGGGTGACAGCGCGGGCGGCTCTGCCAAGCAAGGCCGCAGCCGCGAAAATCAAGCCGTGCTGCCCTTACGCGGTAAGATCCTGAATATCGAGCGTGCGCGTTTCGATAAGATGCTGTCATCGGAACAGATTACAAATCTGATAACAGCTCTTGGCACCGGGATCGGGCGCGACGAATTTGATATCGGCAAATTGCGTTATCACAAGATCATCATCATGACCGATGCGGATGTGGATGGTGCGCATATTAGAACGCTGCTCTTGACCTTCTTCTTCCGTCAAATGCCAGAATTGATCGAGGACGGCTATCTGTTCATCGCGCAGCCGCCTTTGTTCAAGGTCGCCCGCGGCAAGTCCGAAGTTTATTTGAAAGACCAAACCGCCCTTGATGATTATTTGATCGAACAGGGGATCGACGGCGCCTCGCTTACGCTTGGGGACGGCTCTGTCCTAGCAGGTGCAGATCTCGCCCGCGTTGTCACAGAGGCGCGTCAGGCAATGACTGTGCTGAAAGCCTTCCCCACCCATTATGCACCCCATATTTTGGAGCAAGCTGCAATTGCAGGCGGAATGGTTGAGGGGCGTGTTACTGCGGACGCACAAGGGGTCGCAGATCAAGTTGCCACTCGGCTCGATTTGGTTGCCCCCGAATATGAACGCGGCTGGAGCGGTCGTCCCACCCAAGATCACGGTCTATCCTTTTCGCGCATTTTACGCGGCGTAGAAGAATTGCGCAGCTTAGATGGACGCTGTTTCCAATCAATTGAAGCTCGTAAGCTGGGTGGAATGACGGAGGCCTTGCAAGAGGTCTATGGTGCCAAGGCAAGCTTTACCCGCAAGGATAAACAGTTCGATATCTTTGGCCCAAGTGATCTTTTGAAAGTGGTGATGGAAGAAGGCGAAAAGGGCCTTAGCCTTCAGCGGTACAAAGGTTTGGGCGAAATGAACCCCGATCAGCTGTGGGAAACCACCCTAGATCCAGAAGCGCGTACATTGTTGCAGGTAAAGGTCGATGATCTGGCCGATGCGGATGATCTATTTACCAAATTGATGGGCGATGTCGTCGAGCCGCGACGCGAGTTCATTCAAACAAATGCGCTTTCGGTTGAGAATTTAGATTTTTAAGGTATTGCGCGCGTTCCGCACGCGATAGAGGCGGACGTTGTCGGGCGGGGTAAACCCCGCCGCGCCACCACCCGATTGAGGCTTCGCCTCAAATCTTATTGCCCTAACTGACGTTCACGCCAGAAAGTGTATAAACCCATCGCAATGACGATAGCCGTCCCGGAAACCATCAGTTTATTCGGCACATCGCCAAAGACGAAATAGCCCAGAAGCAGTGCCCAAATCATAATCGTATAACGGAAGGGCGCGACAAACCCAATCTCCCCATGGCGCATCGCCGCCACAGCGAAATAATATCCGCCGAATATCATAAAGCCCGCAAAGCCAAGAACTGGATAAGTAATAGGTGGCACTTCTGACCAGCCCTCATAGGCAAAGGTCATCACAGCCCCCATTGCTGTAATTGCGACAGCCGTAAAAAACGCAACGAGTACGGAAGGCAGCTTAGGCGAAAACCGCCTAACTATTAAATCCCGCCAGGTGACAAACAGCGTCGCGAGAATTCCCAAAATAGAATAGTTGGTGAAACCTGTAGTACCTGGCTGAATAATCATCATCACACCGACAAAACCCACAAGGATCGCCACGATCCGACGGGTGCCGATTGCTTCTTGCAGGAACACAGCGGCCGCCAAGGTAACGGTCAGCGGCAAGGCCTGCAGGATCGCGGTAATATTCGCCAGCGGCATATTAAAGAGCGCAACGAGAAAACTAATAGTCGCCCCGATTTCCGCAACCGTGCGCCATAGGATCAATTTTCGATCTTTCGCGTTAGGCATATGGCGATACGCCCCCGTCAGCCAAACGGCCACCCCAATAAAGGCAATTGCAAAAAGTCCCCGGATAAGAATGCTTTGATAAATACCAATCGGTGCTGATGCGTATTTGATCGCCGCGTCGTTAAAGGTGAACCCAGCCATAGACGCGCACATCAAAAGCGCACCTTTGATATTTTCGTTGATTGCCATGGAAACTGACTACGCGTCTGAGCGCGAAACACAAGAGAGTGGTTGACTCTCTTATTTATTTAACCTAATTGTTAATTAACAAAAGGACGAATCAAATATGTTAAACGAAACGTTTGGTGCATTGGCAGACCCCACACGCTTTGCAATTGTCGATCGCTTGCTAAAGAAAGGGGATCAATCCGCGGGCGAGCTCAATAAGCTCGCGGATATTTCACCACCCGCAATTTCGCGGCACCTCAAAATTTTACGCCAAGCGGGCGTCATCGAACAACGCGTTCAAGCACAAAGCCGCATCTACTCCGTAAACCCCGATGCGATGCGATCCATCCATTCATGGGTCGAAGAAACTCGGAAGTTTTGGGAAGGCACTTTGGACCGCTTGGAAGCCGCCATTGAAAGGGAGATTTCAAAATGAGCGACCTAACTTTTACGCGCAACTTCAACGCAGATCCCACAAAGGTCTTCGACTTTGTCACAAAGCAAGAACATATCGCCAAATGGTGGGGACCTGAAACAATGCACTGCCCGGTGCTGGACATGAATTTAACAAAACCCGGCGCTTGGATTTCCACAATGGAAAACAAAGACGGGCAACAATACACAGTTTCAGGTGAGGTAACCGATGTGGATCCCCCAAAATCGGTGGAATTCACCTGGGCCTGGCATGATGAAAACGGTGATCGCGGCAATGAAAGCCAGGTTCGATTTGACGTTGCAAGCGATGGCTCTGGCGGTGCGGTCTTTACGCTGACGCATCGAGGCTTGGTCGACGAAGACAGCCGCAACGGTCACGAACAGGGATGGACAAGCTCTATCCGTAAACTTGAAGCACTTTTAACCTAGAGGAGCATACTATGCCTAAATTTATTCTCGCCTTTCACGGCACACCTCAAATTGACAGCCCCGAAGCCGGTCAAAAAATGATGCAAGACTGGAAAGCATGGAATGACGGCATGCGCGCCAATATCGCGGATGAGGGTCATCCTGTGGGCATGTCCAAAACTGTGCATAACAAAGGCACCGATGATAATGGCGGCGCCAATCCACTATCGGGTTTCACACTGGTGGAAGCGGCCGATATCGATGCGGCATGCAAACTGGCAGAAGGCTGTCCATTGGTCACAAATGGCTGGGGTTCGGTCGAAGTCGCGGAATGTATGGACATGTCCATGGACGGATAATTCCGTCCCACCCCCTATGCAGATGAACTTGCGCTTCCTATATTAAGCGCAGGTTCATTTTTTTTGGGGAGATCCATTTATGAGTATGGTTAACACCTTGGCCAAAGTTGCCATTGGTATTGCAATTGCAAAAGGCATGAAATCGCTAACTGGCGGCTCACGTCGTAGTTCTGGCGGCGGGATTGGCGACCTATTGGGCACCGTTCTGGCAGGCGGTGGGAATACATCTAGCCGTGGCGGACTAGAAGATCTGCTTGGCGGCGCCCTTAGCGGCGGTCAAAAATCTGGTGGCGGCATCGAAGACCTATTGGGCCAACTCGCAGGTGGTGCGCGCAGTCGCGGCGGCTCGATGGGGCTCGAGGATCTGATGGGTGGCCTGCTGAAAGGTGGCTCGAACGCGTCCCAAGGGGGTGGCTTGGGCGATATCCTCGGTCAACTTGCAGGCGGCACTGCCGCTGGTGGGGCAGCAGGTGGTTTGGGCGGGCTTCTGACAGAGGCGCTGTCGAACAAGGGCCGCGTCCAATCGCAACCAAGTCAAGAAGATGAAGATGCAGCAAGCCTTCTTATTCGCGCGATGATGCAAGCCGCAAAAGCGGACGGAAACATCGACGAAGAGGAAAAAGAGAAGCTTCTGGGCAATCTTGGCGAACTTGATCCACAGGAAATTGCTTTCATCAACGCGGAAATGAACCGTCCCATCGATGTCGATGATCTTGCCCGCGATGTACCTCGCGGCATGGAGCAACAAGTCTATATGATGTCAGTAATGGGCATTAATGTGGATACCCAACAAGAGGTGAATTACCTCAATGACCTCGCATCCGCGATGGGGTTGAGCGCTGCGGATCAGCGCCAAGTCCATTCTATGTTAGGCGTATAAAAAATCACCCAACCGCCCAATCAGGACGGGTGGGTGGGCATAAAATCTTCATAGCGACTTCATTCGAAGTCGCTATGGCCTTTCAATAATGCTCTCACCGCCACGGTCCGATACTTTCAGATAATCCGCGCGATCCCCCAGCGCATCGTAAAGCTCAAAATCAGTGGCCGTCATCCAAGCTTGCGCACCCAAAGCACAAATTTCATCATATAATGCCGCACGCCTGTCAGCATCCAAATGCGCACCAACTTCATCCAACAAGATGATTGGGGTCGACGAAAATTCATTAGATAGTGCCCGCGCATTGGACAGGATCAAAGATACCAAAAGCGCCTTCTGCTCCCCGGTTGAACATTGGGCTGCCGCGAGGTTCTTGGCCTGGTAAATTGCGTGCAGATCATCCCGATGGGGCCCAACCAAACTTCTCCCCGCGCTTAAACAAGCGCCGCGACTATTTTCCAAAGCTTCGCGCAAATCATCAGCAGAGGTCAGGATTTCCTTCATATCCTTTCCAATCAGCGACAGCTCCGCAAATGGGAATTCTGTATCCGCTCCCTCTTGGGCCTTGTGAATGGCAACAATGGTTTGCAGTCGGTTTTGGGTTAGATCTGCGCCTGCTATCGCCATCCGGTCTTCAACGGCGCGATACCAGGCTGGGTCCCCAATCCCATCTTTCAGCATTTTGTTTCGTTCGCGCATGGCGCGATCATATTGGGTTGCAAGCTCTGCATGCTTGGGCTCAAAACTCAGCGTCAACCGATCTAAAAATCGTCTGCGCCCTTCTGCGCCTTCTACCCAAAGCCGATCCATCACCGGAACCAACCAAACAACGCGCAAAACACGTCCCAGTGCGATTTGCGAGGCGGGCTTTTCATCAACGAAAACCAACCGCGAACCTTCGCCCTCAAATCGCGTTTCTAATTCACGCTTTTCCCCTGCTTCAGAAAATTCCGCAGCAATCTTCCACCCGAGCGCATCGGGTTGGCGAACCAGTTCTGCGGTTTTAGCCCGACGCAGTCCTCGGCCGGGGGATA
>CAZRFT010000077.1:0-5774 GCA_964599255.1 uncultured Neptunicoccus sp.
CAATTCGCAAAACGCGGCGCTGTTTTGCGTGATGGTAGTTTAACTATTTTCGATGACTTGGATTCTGCAATTCAAATGTACGACTTTAGGGACAATGAAAACTCTTACCTCTTCCAAGGTGCGGGCCAAGCATAAATAGGATAGATATATCATTATGAGTGAATCTGCTGAAAATAAGCCCGACGAAGGTGAAAGCCCTGAGGACATCCGTGCTCAGATCGAAGCGATCAAAGCGGAGAATTTGACGGGTCAGCAGCTTCGAATGGCGCGCCGGCTTGCCCAAAAGCATGGCCTTGCAGCAAGTTCTGATCTCGATGCCGTTCGACTTCTTCGAAAGAACGATATTGATCCATTTATGTCCGCCAACAACCCACTTGATATGGCGATGAGTGCGGGGCAGCAAACCGCAGAGTCTAAGGAAAAAGGAGGAGCAAACCTCCCTGCAAAACGCCCCCAAACACAACTAAGCACAGCGCAAGAACGCGAACGTGAAAACGCAGAAGCAATTATGGCCATACAGCGCGACCTTGTCCGCCGCCGCCGTATGCGCATCATTCAACTTTTTACGCGACTATTCTTCTTTGTTGCCCTGCCTACCATTCTTGCCGGCTACTATTTCGCCGCTGTTGCCACCCCAATGTATTCAGCCAAATCTGAATTCACCATTCAGTCGTCGGGTGGATCTGGGATCGAAGGTGCACCTTCAATTTTTGGTGGAATGCTTCAAGATGCAAAAGAAGGTATTTCTGTCCAAGGGCAAATCCTATCGATTGAGGCGATGCTAGAACTTGACCAGAAGCATAATTTTATCAGCGTTTTCAAGGATGAAAGCATTGATCCCATTCAACGGCTCGATCCAGATGCGACCAATGAAGCTGCCTTTAAAACGTATAAAAAACACGTACGCGTCGGTTTTGATCCTACTGAGGGGATTCTTCGTATGGAAGTGAGTGCCCCAAATCCCGATTTGGCCATACAATTTTCTGATACGTTGTTTGATTTTGCAGAGGCGCGACTAGATGAAATCACCAAGCCCGTACGCGAAGATCAACTTTCAGCGGCCCGCGCACTTTACAACGATGCGGAGTCAAAACTCGCGGATGCTCGCCAACGCGTACTCGATCTTCAATCAGAACGCGGCATTGTATCCGGCGAGCTGGAGGTTCAAATCCAAATGAACCAAATCTCCACCCTAGAAACAAGTCTTCTGGAGCGTCGATTGACCCTTGCGGAAATCGAAGCCAATCCTCGGCCCAATACGGCGCAAAAGCAAGCGCTTCAAAACCAAATCGCGGAACTCGAACGCGCAATTGGCGAGGCCCGTGCTAAGCTCACCAGCACAAGTGCCGATCAGTCCTCAATCGCACTCATCTCAGGGGAATTGCGACAAGCTCAAGCCGAAGTGCAGTTGCGCCAAGAACTGCTCTCGCAATCGATTTTGGGACTGGAAGCTGCAACCATTGACGCGGCACGCCAATCTAAATTTTTGGGCCTTTCGGTTCGGCCGATTAAACCACAATCAGCTGCCTACCCCCGCGTTTTTGAAATGACGCTAATTTCTTTCTTCGTCTTTCTTGGCATTTACCTCATGATCGCGCTAACAGGGTCCATCCTGCGCGAACAGATGAGTAACTAAATGCAACGCACCATTAAGCTGAATGGCTTTAACATTGGAAATGATGAACGCCTAACAATCATCGCTGGCCCCTGTCAGATGGAAACCGAAGATCATGCCCTCATGATCGCGACCGCCATGAGAAAAGCCTGCGATGACGCAGGGCTGAACTATATTTACAAAAGCTCTTTTGACAAAGCGAACCGCACCTCTCTGAACGCGGCCCGTGGTATCGGTCTGGAACAGGGCATGAAATTGCTTCAACGGGTGAAGTCCGAAATCGGCGTTCCCGTGATCACCGATATCCATTCCATCGACCAGTGCGCCCCTGTTGCAGAAGTCGCCGATATCCTTCAGATCCCCGCCTTTCTCTGCCGTCAAACCGATCTGCTGGTAGCCGCGGCCGAAACGGGCGCGATCCTGAATATCAAAAAGGGCCAATTCCTGGCCCCTTGGGATATGGCAAATGTTGCCGCCAAAGCTGCAAGCACGGGCAACGAAAAAATCATGCTCTGCGAACGCGGCGCATCCTTTGGCTACAATGCGCTTGTTGCCGATATGCGCGGCCTGCCTGAAATGGCCAAAACGGGCTATCCAGTTGTTATGGATGCAACGCATTCGGTTCAGCAACCTGGTGGTCTTGGCGGGGCATCAGGCGGTCAACGTGAATTTGCACCGGTTATGGCACGCGCCGCCGTTTCCCTTGGCATCGCGGCAGTCTTCCTTGAAACACATGAAGATCCCGATAACGCGCCTTGCGATGGCCCCAATATGATCCATCTGTCCGATATGCCAAAATTGATGAATTTGTTAAGGTCTTTGGACGATATTGCCAAAGATAGCCCGATCCGCATTTAGGTACAGGAACCTCCGATGTCTAAACCAGCCTCTTCAGTGTCCGTGAACACTTGGGAATTTTTACGTGATGCCATGATCACACCGACTGGCTTTCGCGAATATGATGCGAGGTGGAAATACCCCGATGACATTAACCTTCCTGGTATTACCGCTTTGGGATTGGGCATTGGCACGCAGATGCATAAACGCGGTATCGAACCGACAATCGCCGTAGGGAACGATTATCGCGATTATTCTCTCGCCATCAAAAACGCGCTCATCATCGGACTGATGCAGGCCGGTATCAAGGTGCGGGACATTGGCCCTGCGCTCTCGCCTATGGCCTATTTCAGCCAGTTTCATCTTGATGCACCCGCGGTCGCCATGGTCACCGCCAGCCATAACCCAAACGGTTGGACGGGCGTCAAAATGGGCTTTCAGCGCCCCCTAACCCACGGACCCGAAGAGATGTCGGAACTTCGTGATATCGTCCTAAATGGTCAAGGCGCACCAAAAGAGGGCGGCGGGTATGAATTCGTTGATGGCGTGAAAGAGGCATATATCAACGACCTAGTTGGCGACTTCAAGATGACCCGCAAATTACGCGTGGTTTGTGCGTGTGGAAACGGCACGGCGGCCGCCTTCGCACCCGAAATTTTGGAACGCATCGGGGTCGAAGTAATCCCCTCTCACACCAAACTCGACTACACTTTCCCAAACTACAATCCAAATCCAGAAGCCATCGAAATGCTGCATGACATGGCCAATTCGGTCAAAGACTCTGGGGCGGATATCGCTCTTGGCTTTGATGGTGACGGCGACCGCTGCGGGGTTGTCGACAATGAAGGGGAAGAGATCTTTGCCGATAAGGTCGGCGTGATCATGGCTCGTGATTTATCCAAGTTGCATCCAAATGCCACCTTTGTAGCGGATGTAAAATCAACAGGTCTTTTCGCATCCGACCCCGTGTTGCAAGAAAACGGGGCAAAGGCTGACTATTGGAAAACCGGTCATTCCTACATGAAACGGCGCGTGCACGAACTAGGTGCCTTGGCTGGATTTGAAAAATCGGGTCACTACTTCCTCGCGGAACCGATTGGGCGTGGATATGATTGTGGCATGCGGGTCGCGGTGGAAATTTGTAAACTGCTGGATCGCAATCCAGATAAATCGATGGCCGATCTTCGCCGTGATTTGCCAAAAACCTATTCCTCGCCCACCATGTCACCGTATTGTGCAGATACTGAGAAATACCAGGTGTTGGAACGCATTGTCGAAAAGCTAGAGGCTCATGCAAAATCTGGCCGTACACTCGGAGGGGTCGAAATTTCCTCCACCGTCACGGTCAACGGCGCCCGGGTTATTTTAAAAAACGGTGGCTGGGGTCTGGTGCGTGCAAGCTCAAACACACCTAATCTAGTTGTGGTTTGTGAAAGCCCCGAAAGCGACGAACAGCTACGTGCGATATTTAAGGATCTCGACGCGATTATTCGCACAGAATCCGCCGTTGGGGATTATGATCAAAGCTTGTAATTGATCTTGGGCCAATGTTGGGTCATATCGCGGCGCAGATTTAAATTTGAAAGCAACGATGCGCCAAAAGTTACAGACATTTATTGAACGCCAAGGTGTTCGAAACCTCATTCTTGGGGTGATCCTTTTCAACGCGGCCATTCTGGGTTTGGAAACGGCGCCTGGCATCATGGCGGACTATGGCACGATCATCCATTGGTTGGATCGGGCGTGTCTTTTGATCTTTGTGCTCGAGATTTTGGTTAAACTTTTCGCCTATCGAACTGGATTTTTCAAAAGCGGCTGGAATGTCTTTGATTTCATCGTGGTCGGCATCGCGCTGATCCCCGCCAGCCAAAGTTTGGCGGCACTTCGTGTGCTTCGCGTCTTCCGCGTATTTCGTCTCATGTCAGCCGCCCCTCGCCTGCGCCGTGTGGTCGAAGGGTTTATTTCCGCCCTTCCCTCCATGGGGTCAGTTTTCCTGCTCATGGCAATCATATTTTACATCGGCTCGGTCATTGCCACTAAACTCTTTGGCGCTGATTTCCCCCAATGGTTCGGTCATATGGGACGCTCGGCGTACTCACTCTTCCAAATCATGACTTTGGAAAGTTGGTCGATGGGCATCGTCCGACCTGTGATGGATGTCTATCCTTGGGCTTGGGCGTTCTTCGTTCCCTTTATTTTGGCAACCTCTTTTGCAGTCGTAAATTTGCTCGTTGGTTTGATCGTGAACTCAATGCAGGACGCCCATAACGAGGAAGCAAACGAAGAAACCGACCACTACCGTGACGAAGTCCTCGATAAATTGGTAAAAATCGAAGAGCGTTTGTCAAAAATAGAGAAAAAGTAATTTTTCAATATGTTAATACCATGTCCTAGCTAGGACAGTCCTATACAACCTGCCCCGCAGCCCAGCCCGACGACCAAGCCCATTGGAAATTATACCCGCCCAACCAACCGGTCACATCCACGAGCTCACCAACAATATAAAGCCCCGATTCATGCTTCGATGCCATTGTCCGCGCATCTAGCCCATCGGTGGACACCCCCCCTAAGGTTACCTCAGCCGTTCGGTACCCTTCCGTCCCCTGAGGCAAAACTCGCCAACAATGCACACGCTCTGCAATACGCGCAAGATCGGCGGCCGATTGATCACCTAGGTTTCCTTTGAGATTCATTTCTTCCCCGATTTGTATCGCCAGCGCCTTGGGCAAAAACTCTGACAAGGCAGTCACGATCGCCAATTTTCCCGAAGTTTGCTTTCGCGCGCCAAGCTCGGTTTCGATTTCAAGCCCTTGCTTCAGATCGATCTCAATTTCCTGCCCTTCCCGCCAATAAGAAGAGATCTGCAAAATTGATGGCCCCGAAAGCCCCCGATGCGTAAATACCATGCCCTCATCAAAACGGGCATCGTCGCAAGTGATACGCGTCTCAAGCGTCACGCCAGCAAGCGATTTCGCTTTTTCCAATATCTCCCCAGAAAAAGTAAGTGGCACCAACCCGGCGCGGGTTCCAACAATCTTATGACCGAATTGTTGCGCGATCCGATATCCAAAATCACTCGCGCCCATCTTAGGGATAGACTTGCCTCCCGTGGCTATAACCAAATTTGCGGTCTCTAAAATTCCCTGCTCCGTCAAAACCTTGTAGCCATCGTCAAATTCAACGGCTTCGACCGTGCATCCCAGTCGCAATTCGCCGCCTGCTTCATGTAGGTCACCAAGCAGCATATCGATAATTTCTTGGGCGGAGCCATCGCAGAAAAGTTGCCCTAAAGTTTTCTCATGATACGCGATGCCAGCGGAGG
>CAZRFT010000078.1:0-6599 GCA_964599255.1 uncultured Neptunicoccus sp.
AGCCAAGAGGATGTCCCGCCCGTGGCGATAATATCGAAACCTTCATCCAGCAGGATTTTTGCGGCTTCAAGAAGCTCGGCATTCTTGTCGCCATCTTTGACAGAGATGAAAACAGTTCCGCTGTCAGGCAGTGTATTGCCGGCACCGAGTTGAGATTTCAAAAACGCACGTTCGAAAGTTTTATCCAGTCCCATCACCTCGCCGGTCGAACGCATTTCTGGCCCCAGAAGCGGATCGACGCCTGGGAAGCGGTTAAACGGAAGAACCGCCTCTTTCACCGCGAAATGTTTAGGTAGGGGTGATTTAAGGTCGAAATCTTTCAGCTTTGCCCCAGCCATAACTTTGGCCGCGATAGAGGCGATGGGCGAGTTGATCGCTTTCGCCACAAAGGGAACAGTCCGAGAGGCGCGCGGGTTCACCTCTAGAATGAAAATCTCATCCCCACGGATCGCGAATTGCACGTTCATTAGACCAACAACGTTCAGACCCTTTGCGAGCAACTCGGATTGGCGGATCATCTCGTCGATCAGGTCTTTGGACAAAGAGTATGGGGGTAGGGAGCAAGCGCTATCGCCAGAATGAACACCCGCCTCTTCAATATGTTGCATGATGCCTGCGACGTGAACTTGATCGCCATCGCAAAGCGCATCGACATCAACCTCGATCGCACCGATCAAGTAGCTGTCAAGCAAGACAGGGCTGTCGCCAGAGACAACAACCGCTTCTTTAATATAGCGCTTCAGATGATCGTCATCGCGCACGATCTCCATCGCGCGACCGCCCAAGACGTAAGAGGGGCGGATTACGAGTGGATAGCCGACATCTTTTGCAATTTCGAATGCTTCTTCGTCAGAATGCGCAATCCCGTTGTATGGTTGCTTGAGGTCTAGATCATTGAGCAATTGTTGAAAACGCTCGCGATCTTCAGCAAGGTCAATCGCATCGGGTGTGGTGCCCAGAATTGGAATGCCTTCTTCTTCCAAGGCATTGGCAAGTTTCAGGGGTGTTTGCCCGCCGAATTGCACGATCACACCATGAAGCGATCCGTTTTCTTGTTCCACGCGCAAAATTTCGAGCACATTTTCAAGCGTAAGCGGTTCGAAATAAAGACGATCTGACGTATCATAATCGGTCGACACTGTTTCAGGGTTACAGTTGACCATGATCGTCTCATAGCCAGCATCCGTCAGCGCATAGCAGGCGTGACAACAGCAATAGTCAAATTCAATCCCTTGGCCGATCCGGTTTGGGCCGCCGCCAAGAATAACAACTTTTTTGCGATTAGATGGCCATGCCTCGCATTCCACATCGCCCATCGCGTCAGCCTCATAAGTGGAGTACATATAAGGTGTTTGTGCTTCGAATTCCGCGGCACAGGTATCGATACGTTTAAAGACGGCTGTGACGCCAAGTGCATGACGAGCACGGCGTATATCCGTTTCGGACTGACCTGTTAGAGCCGACAGACGGGCATCGGTAAAGCCCATCATTTTCAGGCGGCGAATGCCTGCCTGATCTTTTGGCATACCGTCCTTGCGTACGATTTCTTCGGCGTCGATGATTTCGCGGATGCGGGACAGAAACCATGGATCAAAGCTGGTAATATGTTGGATCTCATCATCGCTTAAACCATGCCGCATGGCTTGCGCGATCAGGCGCAAACGATCTGGTGTTTGACCAGAAATGGCCGCGACGATTGCAGACTTTTCTGGCGCGCCTTTGATCTCGATCTCATCAAAACCTGTCAGCCCAGTTTCCATGGAAGCAAGTGCTTTTTGCAACGACTCGTGGATCGTGCGGCCAATCGACATCACCTCGCCCACAGATTTCATTGCAGTTGTCAGCACGGGCTCCGCACCTGGGAATTTTTCGAAGGCAAAACGTGGGATCTTGGTGACAACATAGTCTATCGACGGCTCAAAGCTAGCAGGCGTGACTTTGGTAATGTCATTGTCAAGCTCGTCCAGTGTGAAACCAACCGCTAGTTTTGCGGCCACCTTGGCGATGGGGAAACCTGTGGCTTTAGAGGCAAGAGCAGAAGAGCGCGAAACCCGCGGGTTCATCTCAATCACAACCATGCGGCCATTTTCAGGGTTTACAGACCACTGCACATTTGAACCACCCGTTTCCACGCCAATTTCGCGCAGAACATTGATCGAATGCGTCCGCATCATCTGATATTCTTTGTCGGTCAAGGTCAGGGCAGGGGCGACCGTGATCGAGTCGCCTGTATGCACGCCCATTGGGTCGACGTTCTCAATGGCGCAAACGATAATGGCGTTGTCTGCTTTGTCGCGGACAACCTCCATCTCGTATTCTTTCCAACCCAACAGGCTTTCATCGATTAAAATCTGATTGACTGGGGATGCGTCCAGGCCCGTGCCGCATATATGTTCGTAGTCTTCGCGGTTATAAGCGATCCCGCCACCGGTACCGCCCATCGTAAAAGCAGGGCGGATAATTGCAGGTAGCCCAACATCTTCCAATGCGGCCATCGCCTCTTCCATGCTTTCAGCGATTGCGGCACGTGGGTTTTCGATGCCAAGACGGTCCATGGCTTCGCGAAAGAGTTTCCGATCCTCCGCCATTTCAATGGCTTCGCGTTTGGCGCCGATCAATTCCACGCCATGCTTTTCAAGTGTGCCGTCGTCATCCAAAGCAAGCGCTGTGTTCAACCCAGTTTGGCCACCCATCGTTGGGAGAAGCGCATCGGGTTTTTCTTTCTCGATAATCTTGGCGACCACTTCGGGGGTAATCGGTTCCACATAAGTGGCATCCGCCATATTCGGGTCGGTCATGATTGTGGCGGGGTTCGAATTCACAAGGATCACGCGGTAACCTTCTTCGCGTAACGCTTTGCAGGCTTGCGCCCCTGAATAGTCGAATTCGCAGGCCTGCCCGATAATAATAGGGCCGGCGCCGATGATCATGATGGATTGAATATCTGTGCGCTTTGGCATAGCTCGATTTACCGCTTTCTTGTGGATAGACTCACGTCTATCCTAATTTTTTCCAAATTGTCGGCGGTGTAAGGATTTTGACCGTGTGGCGCAAGGGTGAAGATGGAAGGAATGGGTGATTAATTTCGCATCTGCGCGTGCAGAACGTCGATTTCACTATTGCTCCACCGCACGCTGGTGCCTAATTAAATTCAGCTATTGATTGGGGGCGCGGGCCTAGGTGCAAACATATATCTATCTAGATCAACCAGATGGTGGGATTGGATTTGTTGATCCGACGCGCATGATCTGTGCTTGGACACCTGAAGAGGTTGATCACTGTTTTGCTGAAATGCAGGCAGAGACGGATCGCGGAAATTGGTTGGCGGGCTTTGCCTCTTATGAACTGGGCTATGTTTTGGAGCCCGCGTTGCAAGATATTCTACCAAAACAGCGTCGCAGCCCGCTTTTGTGTTTTGGCGTGTTTGAGGCGCCCAATGCTTTGGCCTCTCGCGGCTTGATGCATCAAGCACGCGTTGAACTGGCACAAGCGCGATTAACGGCACCGAAACCCCTTTGGGATGAGGATCGATACCTTCAAGCCTTCCAAAAGGTTCATGACTATATCGGCGCAGGCGATATTTATCAGGTGAACCTGACATTCCCGATGGAAGCTGAATGGTCAGGCACGGCGCTGGGGCTATTCGGGGCACTTCGCGAAGCGCAGTCGGTGAATTATGGGGGTGTTTGCAATTTGGGTGAAGGACCGGCGATTGTGTCACGTTCGCCTGAGTTGTTTTTCCAGATTGATGAAGAGGGCATAATTGAATCGCGCCCCATGAAAGGCACAGTGGCCCGCGGGGAAACGCAGGCCGAGGATGACAGGTTGAAATATTTTTTGTCATCGGACGAAAAAAACCGTGCGGAAAACCTGATGATTGTGGATTTGCTGCGCAATGATATTAGCCGGATTGCTGAAATCGGCTCAGTTCATGTGCCTGAACTCTTTACAATAGAGACATACGAGACTGTGCATCAAATGACCTCTTTGGTGCGTGCAGAGTTGCAAAAGGGTGCTAATTTGGAAACGATTTTCCGCGCGCTTTTCCCGTGTGGCTCGATAACAGGCGCCCCGAAAATTCGCGCCATGGAGATTATTGAAGAACTCGAAGAAGAGCCGCGCGAGATTTATTGCGGCTCTATGGGTTGGATCGCGCCAACTGGCGAGATGCGGTTTAACGTGGCCATACGCACATTGAGTTTATTTGACGACGGCAAAGCGCGGCTTAATGTTGGCGGTGGCGTCGTTTGGGACAGCACATCCGCTTCTGAATATGAGGAGGCATTATGGAAAGCGCGTTATACAAAGATGCGCCGACAGGGCTAAAGGTTATTGAAACCTTTGGGTTTGACCCAAAGGAAGGCGGCGTGCGTCGCTTTCAAGCCCATATGGAACGCGCCCAACGCACCTGTGACGCTCTGGGGTTCAAATTCGATCGAGGCGCTGCTTTTGCTAAGATAAACCAACAATGCTACCTTGAGCCCCTACGCATTCGCCTGCTTATATCAAAATCTGGACGGGTTGAGGTTGAAACGGAGAGTTTCAAAACGAACGCGCGCGTTTGGATGGTGAAAGTTTCCCCAACGAGACTACGATTTGATGATCCCTGGCTGCAGGTCAAAACTACCAACCGAGAAGTCTACAACAAGGAGCGCGCATCTATGCCTGATGGTGTGGATGAATTGATTTATTTTAATGAACAGGATGAGCTGTGCGAAGGGACAATCACAAATATTTTTGTGCCCCAAAGCGGCAAATTAATCACGCCACCAACAGATAGCGGCTTGCTGCCCGGTGTGTTTCGCGAAGAGTTAGTAAGGCAAGGCGTTGCCGTACCTGGAATTCTTCATTTGTCGGATTTGAAGGCGGCCAAGGCGTTCTATCTTGGCAACTCCTTACGCGGGCTTATTCGGGCAAAGCTAATTGAATAGGGATGGTTGTCCCTCGAGGCACCCCGGAAATTTTTTCAATTTTGCCATTTGGATCGTCTCTGTTTGTAAGGGTTTTACCCCTTTAAAAAATATGATTTCGTCTGCGGATGGATTCGACGCTCTTCATTGCACTATTGGGCTTTGCTTTTGTGTCCTCGATAACACCGGGGCCCAATAACCTAATGATGCTTGCCTCTGGGCTGAACTACGGTATTCGTCGTTCGATCCCACATATGTTGGGGATCGGGATTGGCTTCATGTTCATGTTAAGCTTGGTGGGCCTGGGTCTTGCCGAACTTTTTGAACGGTTTCCCATTCTCGATATTATTCTTAAAGTTTCAGCGACGCTTTACATGTTTTGGCTTGCGTGGCGCATTGCAAATGCAGGTGCACCAAAAGCGGCCGAAGCGGGTGCGCGACCAATGAGCTTTTTGGAAGCTTGCGCTTTTCAGTGGGTCAACCCCAAGGCATGGGCAATGGCGCTTACGGCAATGACGGTTTACGCGCCAACCAAATCTCTATTGGAAATTTCAATTGTGACGATTGCCTTTGGCTTGGTGAACATTCCTTGTGTGGGGGCATGGGCAATGTTGGGACAAGAGATGCGGCGCTTTTTGCAAATACCGCGTACGCTTCAAATTTTTAACTGGTCCATGGCGATATTATTGATCGCCTCTCTCTACCCGCTTTTGAAATAGTTTAGAACTTTGGGTCTAATTGAAGGGGCTAGACCGTAGGGTCGATAGCCGAATGGGGGCATGGCGTCTTATCTCCTGAGCACACCCCGCAAACTTTATGCAAAGGAGAGTATTATGAATAAATTTGCGACACTGACTGCCTCGGCAATTTTGGCAACAACGACCAGCCTGTCTGCGATGACCGAAGATGAGTTTATCGCGAGCGTTGTCGCGCAGCTTGAAGGTCAAGGATACACAGAAATCAGCATCGAACGCAGCGGTGGGCTGATTAAATTCGAAGGCGAAAATTCATCTGGTGAACGCGAACTTGTCTACGATCTGGCTACAGGCACGCTTTTGTTGGACGAAGTTAATGACGAAGTCGTTGGCGGCGAAAATCCAGAAGTTGTCTTTGAAGAAGATGATGATGACGACGAGGACGAGACCGACGACGCAGAAGACGATGAGGATGATTCTGACGAAGATGACGCCGATGATGAAGAAGAGGACGACGACGAGGAAGATGATAGCGACGACGACGACGATGATGACGACGAGGACGACGCCGAGGATGACAGCGACGACGACGATGATGACGATGGCGAGGACGATGACGACAGCGCGTCTGAAGAAGCATCGAGCGACGCGAACTAATTCCAGCATTAGCCTTCGCGGATAGGTGTCGGTGTATTCCAAGAAACCAATATAACCGACGCCGAGCGGGCCGGTTTTCCCTCCAGGGCCCGGCCCGCTTCAAAGTTTCAAATTCCCGTGCTATGTTATGCTGAGATTAACGCTGTGACCAAATCATGAGAAAAACTTTGAAAATCGCCTGCATGTTGCTGTTTGCAGCATTTGTATCGCCAGAAATAGCGCAGGCACAAGCAAACAAAACAGAAGTGGTTGTCGCCAGTTTGATTAGCGAGCTTCAATCCTCTGGATATACAAATATAACTGAAAGGCGCACTTGGTTGGGGCGGCTTCGTATCCG
>CAZRFT010000079.1:0-2218 GCA_964599255.1 uncultured Neptunicoccus sp.
CTGTTCGGTCAGCAGATATTGGTGCTCCATCACCATCATCGGAACAGTACGTCCGCCATAGGGTTTGAACCACTCGCCCACTTGTTGGGCATAATAGCCCGCGGCATTCACCACATACTCACATTCAATATCGCCCTTTTCGGAATGAACAATCCAAGTATCATCCTCTTTCTGCGTGACGCCTGTCACAGGGCAGAAACGGATGATTGTGGCACCAAGGTCGCGCGCGCCTTTGGCAAGGGCTTGGGTCAACTGAGCCGGGTCGATATCGCCATCGGTCGGATCCCAAAGGCAGCCAACCATGTCATGCGTTTCCAAGAATGGATATTTCTCCACCGCTTCTTCTTTGGTCAGCATCTTCATATCAATGCCCTGATAGCGTCCCATCGAACAGGCGCGCTCAAATTCCTGAACCCGTTCCTTGGTATGGGCCAAACGAAGCGAGCCCGTTTGGTGATAGTTCATTGGGTAGTCAACCTCTTCACCCAAGCGTGCATAAAGCTCGGTTGAATACCGTTGCATATTCATGATTGCCCAGCTGGTCGAAAATGTGGGAACGTTACCCGCTGCGTGCCAAGTAGAGCCCGCCGTCAGTTCGTTCTTTTCTAGCAGAACACAATCCGTCCAGCCAGCTTTCGCCAAATGATACAAAGAGGATGCGCCAACCGCACCCCCACCGATGATGACCACACGGGCCTTTTTAGGAAAGTCGGACATTTATTTTCTCCCTAAGTCCAAAACGATTGCCACGGCCAGCCCACCAAAGACCAACCCTGAAATTCTATTCATAACCTTCGCACCGGCGCGTAGCTTCTGCGCCATCAAACCTGCGAAAACCCCATAAGCGCCATCGGTGATCACACCACCGATTGCCAAAAACACACCCAGCCAAATAATCTGTTGCCAGATCGGGCCAATTTCGGGCGCTGTGAATTGCGGTAAAAACGACAGGACAAACAGCGCAACCTTTGGGTTTAAAATATTGGTAACAAAGCCTTGCCGAAAGGCCCACGCAAAAGATGTGCGCCCTTCTTCTTGTTCAACTTCATCTGATGCACGGAATGCCTGCACAGCCAGATAAGCCAGGTAGGCTGCGCCCAAAATACGAATTGCGACAAAGGCCGATGGATAAACTGTCAACAACACCGCCAATCCAGCAGCAGCCAACCCTACATGCACCAAAACTCCTGTGGAAATACCCACAGCCGCAGCAATACCGGCCTTTGGTCCACCCTTTATCCCTGAGGCCAGCGTGAACATCATGTCCGCTCCAGGAGTCAGGTACAAAAGAAATGCCGCCCCCATAAAAGCAGTGATCGTCACTGGATCCATATTTAAAAGCGTCTCGATCACTTATCTGCATCCATTCGCTGAGGAAGGCCATCGGTAAGCTCGTAGTAGCCACCCTTATGCGCAACAAAGATATGTTCAGCTGTCTCTAATCCTTCATCACCGTCTAATGTACCTGATCCAAAAGAGATGCTGTCTTCGTCATCATGTTTCCAAAACAAGCTTGAGCCACATTGATTGCAAAACCAGCGGGTCGCAAAATCAGTGGCACGATATGTTTGCAGCGTTTCGTCCTTGGTGATTTTGAAATTTTCTTCGGTGACGTTTGTTGCTGACCAATAATGACCAGATGTCTTACGGCACTGCCGGCAGTGACAGCCAATGGATGGGCGCAATGGGCCTTTGGCATCGTAAGTGACACCGCCGCAAAGGCAACTTCCCTTGTAGATTTTGTCCATGTTCACATCCTTTAATATACGGGCGGTGAGATGACCCAAATCACCACCGCATCTGTTGTTCCTTGGTTTTCCCAGCGAAACGCCTCTCCGCGCAGTCGAAAGCTGTCCCCTGCGTTCAAGGTATATTCTTGATCCGCGATCCAAAGCTGCAAAGCGCCAGAGATAACATAGCCCACCTCGGTTGTATCACGCTGCTGCATCTCGTTGAGTTTTGCGCCAGGTTTAAAAACAGACCGCAACATCTCAAAATCATCGGTAAGATCAGGGGATAATAGCTCTTCAACCAATCCCATTTCGCCGCCACCGATACGCCGGCGGGCATCACTACGCACAATCCGCCCATCTTCATTTGCTGCTGCACTCCCTTGTGAGAAAAAGAGTGAAATGGGCACGTCGAGTGCGGCTGATAACTCCCGAAGTTCACCAATTGAGGGTTCAGAAATATTGCGTTCAACTTGTGACAACCAACC
>CAZRFT010000080.1:0-3391 GCA_964599255.1 uncultured Neptunicoccus sp.
CTGACCTTCGCAACTGCGGCGTCTGCGCAAACGGTGGAAAAAGAAAATAGCATCGGATTCGAATGGAATTCGTTTTATGAACAACCACTTCCCAAAGAATTAACATCCCGGTGGAACGTCACTCGCGTTGAGGTCATCGTGCCGGATCGTTTGACGGTGTCGGAAGAAAACAAATTCGCTCCTAACGCGGATATTGTTTGGCATGGCGATGTCCGCGGCGATCGGAAGGCTCAACTTGCAAAGATATTGCAGGCTGCTGGAAAACGCGGGGCAGCAAAATTAAAATCTGGCCAAAACGTCCATCTGGTTATTCAACTAGAGGAATTTCATGGCATGACACCCTTAGCGCTTCGCAAGCTTAAATATTCGGGTGTTTATAATATCTCTATGGTTCTCTCTGTTCACGATGGGCCAACAAATAAACCAATCATTGAGCCTATTCCCGTTTATGCCGATTTAGAGGCCTTTACTGGGGCTCGGTTTGCACAGGCAGAAGCGGAAGGTAACACCCAGAAAAAGCGGGTGATCGAACATGTGGCTACGGTCATTGCAGGTTGGTTGAATGCTGGGCCGGATCCGCGTCGGGATATTCTTCGTCGGGGCCGTTGACGGTCTGAAATATTGAATTCGAACAAAACCCGCGAAAGCGGGTTTTTTTTGATCTTTTGGTGCATTTTCCGCTCGCATCTGTTTTTTCTTTTCGCTAGAAGGCGCGAGCGCTTCGAAAGAAGTGTTACAGTGCGGGTGTGGCGAAATTGGTAGACGCACCAGATTTAGGTTCTGGCGCCGCAAGGCGTGGGGGTTCAAGTCCCTCCACCCGCACCAAAAAAATTACACTAAATAGTTGATAGTAAAACATTTTTATTCAGGAAGCGGAATCCTGTCCCCACTTAGCTGTGGGTGAACATGCAACACTATGCGTTGCCTAGAAAAACTTTTCCCAAATAACATGCTAGCGAATACGTGTCCTACAAGGGATTCCAGGCTCTGATTTATAGCTGCACTGTCATAGAAGGAGTGCCCTTGCGATAGGACATTTTCGATCTGAAATCCTACAACTCGATTATAGCCGACAACGACGCTATAGAAATCCGAGCGCAAGAAATTTCAATTGAGGCAGCCTCGCTCTGAAGAGGAGCGCCGCGGGGTAAGCCTAGAGAGCATCCGCACAATGCAGCGCAGCAAGTGGCTGGTTAAAGCAAAGAAGGAAATCATTTGGAACGCACTTCATGAAGGATATTTGCGGCCAGACGTGGCAGCTTTCCTTCCCTTGGATCAATCAACAGAACCTATCATGCTCACGCCATGGGGATTAGAACGAAACAATTTATTTTCTGCTCTGCGCTGGGGTGACTGAATGTCCGCATTGAGCTCTAATCAGACCTCAAAAATTAAGATGCTAGAACAACTATGGCTTCTGGCTCATCGTCGCAGAATCCACCAAACCGTAACCGAAGCCTCTTACTGTTCGTACTAAGTTCGAGTTTCCCTGCGATCCTGCCAAACTCTTGCGTAATCTCCCGATATGAACATCGACGGTCCGTGTGTCGACCTCAGAATTTCTGTTCCAAACCTTTTCAAGTAATTGTTCGCGCGAATACACGCGTCCAGGGGACTGCAGCAATACTTGTAAGAGCCGGTATTCAATTGGGCCAAGTTCGACTGTCCTACCTGAAACTTCCACGACATGGGTAACAAGGTTCATCGAAATGGACCCGTGTGAGAGCATATCTACGGTTTTTGAGACGCTCCTAGTTCGTAAGTTGGCTCTGACACGTGCCAACAGTTCTTTGATCGAATAGGGCTTAACGACGTAGTCATTCGCCCCAATGTCCAAGCCGCGAATTTTGTCCTCTTCTTCACCGCGTGCAGTGAGCAAAATAACTGGGACATGAACGGTCGATTTGGATTTACGAATTTGGCGGCAAATTTCTAACCCTGAAGTGCCTGGCAGCATCCAATCGAGCAAAACCAGATCAACATCATTTTCCTCTAAGAGAAGTTTTGCCTCTTCTCCACTAGGGGCTTTCAAAATGTTGTACCCTTCCACCTCAAGATTGTAGGCCAGAACCTCCATTTGAGATGGCTCATCTTCAACAACCAATATTGTTGGGCTGGCACCAGACATGCTTACTCTTCCCAAATCTCTCCAATGACGAGGTAATGCACTTGCTCTGCAATATTTGTGACCTGATCTCCTGAACGCTCCAGATTTTTTGAAATGACCAGTAGATGCGTGCACGCTTCGATATTTCGTGGGTTTTCCATCATATAGGTCAATAGTTCCCGAAACAGCGCATCGGTTTTGTCGTTGATCTCTTGATCCTCTTGGCGCGCTTTGTCTGCAAGTTCTAGATCGCGTTTTACATAAGCCTCCATAACCATTCCAAGCATGGTGGAAATTTTTTCACTCATTTTGACAATGGAGCGAAGCACAGATTTCATTGCTGAGAAATCATCGACCTCTCTTGTCCGGTAGGACAATGTCTTTGCATAGTCACCCATTCGTTCAAGGCTATTTGATATTTTGAGTGTTGTGATCGCCGATCGTAGATCTTCGGCCATGGGTTGGCGCAAGGCAATCAAACGAATGGCCTTTTCATCAATCTTTTCTTCCAAGCGATTTATATCGCGATCTGCCTTGGAGACTTTTTTTGCGAGTTTGTCGTCGCCATCCAACAAGGCTTTTGCAGATTTTTGGATTTGTTCTGCAACTTTATCTGCCATCTCCACCAGCAGGGCTTCGATTTCATTTAGGTCTTTGTCAAAGCGGGTTACGATATGTGTAGGTTCCATTGCTTATTCCTATCCAATTCGACCAGTAATATAGTTTTGCGTGCGTTCATCATTTGGTGATGTGAAAATGGTTTTTGTTGCGCCACTTTCGACCAAGTTCCCCATGTGAAAAAATGCCGTCCGCTGAGAAACCCGAGCGGCTTGCTGCATTGAGTGGGTCACAATGATGATTGTGAAGTTGTTGCGAAGTTCATCAATTAGCTCTTCGATAATCGCCGTGGCAATCGGATCAAGCGCGGAACAAGGCTCGTCCATAAGAACAATTCGTGGTTTCACCGCGATAGCGCGGGCAATGCAAAGGCGTTGTTGTTGCCCGCCCGACAGGCCTGTACCCGTTTCCTGCAAACGATCCTTCACTTCTTCCCAAAGCCCTGCCTTGCGAAGTGACCATTCAACAAGCTCATCCATTTCAGCTTTGTTAGAGGTCAATCCATGAATCTTTGGTCCATAAGCGACGTTGTCGTAAATGGATTTTGGGAATGGGTTGGGTTTCTGAAAGACCATACCGACTTGTGCGCGAAGGGCGACAACGTCGACCTCGTCCGCATAAATATCTTGCCCAGCGAATTTAATTTCGCCTTCGACGCGGCATATA
>CAZRFT010000081.1:0-4181 GCA_964599255.1 uncultured Neptunicoccus sp.
GGCTGCAATCTGACGCCCGGCCGTTTCAATCAGCTTGGCTTCAAGATTTTTGCGGCGTTCCGCTCGTGTGACCATCAAAGGCTCCCTATCTGAACACTGTTCATATCAAATTTAAATGTGAAAGAAAGGTAAAGATTTCTACGCGAAATATTTTGTGGAATCTCTATCTTCCAAAAATTAACCTACCCCCCATTTTACTCACACCCCCGCGCGCACCCCCGTATCCACCCCCCTGGGCACCCCCCCCAACTTTTCTGGGAATTGGCACGGAAAGCGTAAACCTTAACAGTGCGCACGCCGCAGGCGCATCGAGGTTTTTGATCAATCAGGCTTGAAAACCAAACCGCACGGTGGATTAAGAAATCCGCCAGCGAAATAGGCTATACTAGCGCAATCCCTAAATTGGGCATGCAGGTGTCGGTGAAAAAAGGTTAATCGCGTTTCAACAGGGGAAGCAATTTGGACATATCGGGGCCATGCTCCATGCCCGTTAGCGCCTTGCGCAAGGGCATAAACAAACCACGACCTTTACGTCCCGTTGCGTCTTTCACGGCCGCGGTCCACGCGCCCCAAGTGTTCTCGTCCCACGGCTGGGCCGGCAACATGCCCATCGCCGTCTCGACGAATTCAGCGTCATCGGCATCAATCAGCGGCTCGGCACCATCACGGATCAACGCCCACCATGTCGCAATATCCGCGCGTGTTTCCACATTCTCACGCGCCACAGCCCAGAAATCCGATTGCAATTCCGCGGGCACACCCAATTCCGAAAGCTCTGATGAAATCTCATTTAGCTCAAGGCCAGAGACGACACGGGATGTCAGAGGCTTCAAATCCTCAGCATCAAATTTCGTCGGCGCCGCGCCAAATTTGGTGACATCAAAGCCCGCAACCAACTCTTCGATAGACCCACGAAGCTCTACCGGATCAGAAGAGCCAAGACGCGCCAACAAAGACAAAATTGCCATCGGCTCAATCCCTTGGGCACGGAAGTCACGCAGTGAAAGCGACCCCAATCGCTTCGACAGACCCTCCCCTTGCGGACCTGTCAGCAAAGAATGATGCGCAAATTCGGGCACCACGCCGCCCAGCGCTTCGATGATTTGAATTTGGGTTGCGGTGTTAGTGACATGATCAGAACCACGGACAACATGTGTGATCCCGTAATCCATATCATCACAAACTGAAGCCAAGGTATAAAGGAACTGTCCATCTGCTCGGATCAAAACGGGATCAGAAACAGAGGCCGCGTCGATCGAGCGATCGCCCAAAATACCATCGGTCCAATCAATCCGCGCATGATCAAGCTTGAAGCGCCAATGCCCCTGCCCGCGCTCTGCCCGCAACGCGTCTTTTTCAGCATCAGAAAGCTCCAAGGCAGACCGGTCATAAACAGGCGGCTTGCCCATATTCAGTTGTTTCTTACGCTTCAAATCCAGCTCGGTTGGCGTTTCAAAACACTCATAAAACCGACCCATATCACGAAGCTGTTGAGCCGCTTCCTCATAGCGATCAAGCCGCGTGGATTGGCGCTCAACCCGATCCCACTCGATGCCAAGCCACTCTAAATCCTCTTGGATCGCATCAACATATTCTTGTTTGGAACGCTCCTGATCGGTGTCATCAATCCGCAGAATAAAGGTCCCACCTTTCTGACGCGTAATCAGAAAATTAAACAGCGCGGTGCGCAAGTTGCCGATATGCAGATAGCCCGTAGGGCTTGGGGCAAAGCGGGTGACAGTCATAAGCTCTTTCCTAAAAGATCGCGCCCCTATACCGTCCCTGAAAATGAAGGCCAAGGGGTAATGATGCTCTCTCGTGATACGCGCATTGCGCTTATTCCATTTCTATTTGTTTGGCTTTGGTCCACGGGCTTTGTTGGCGCAAAACTGGCGACACCTCATGTTGAGCCATTATTGCTGCTGAGCATCCGATTTATGATCGTGATCCCGATTTTTGTGGCATTGATTGCGATATTCAAAGCCACGCCTGCAAAGCGCAAAGATATACCGCTTCAAATTCTCATCGGCGCCTTGTTGCACGGCCTTTACTTGGGCGGCGTCTTTGTTGCCGTGCGTTTTGGAACGCCTGCGGGCATCTCTGCAATTGTGGTGGGACTCCAACCCATCTTGGTTACCTTCCTGAACCGCGCCTTCTTCGGCGTCGCTGTAACACGGTTGCAAATCGTGGGGCTATTGTTGGGGTTCTGCGGGCTTGTCGCGGTGATAGCAGGCAGCCAAGAACTGACATCCCCCGATATCGGACCGCTTGGGATTATTTCCTGCTTTCTCTCGCTTCTCGGCATCACCTTCGCCACACTGTTACAAAAGCAATATGCCAGCGGCACCTCGCTTTTGGGGGGATCGGCTTGGCAATATTTTGGCGGTTTACTGGTTGTTGGAATTGGCAGCTTGTTTTTTGAAACAGGTCAAATCGAATTCGTTTGGCAGGTCTATGCCGCACTTGCTTGGCTTGTCTTGGCGCTGTCCGTTGTGGCGGTTTTACTGCTTCTCTACATGATCAGAGAGGGCGCCTTGTCCAAGGTCAGCGCTTACCTTTACCTCGTCCCGCCTGTGGCGGTCTTGCAGACATGGTTGTTTTTTGGCGAGGCCCTAAGCTTGGTTTCACTTATCGGATGCGCGGTCGTTGTCATGGGTATTGCCCTTGTGGTTCGGGACTAACTGGGCTGCACTGGATAACGGGTACCAAGATCTGTCAAACCTGCCGTAATCAATTCCTTCAAAACAACCTGATCAATATCAGAAAGCCGATTGAAATACAGACAAGACGCGCCCGTTTTATGTTTACCCAGACGATTCAAAATCGCGCTGAAATCCTTGTAGCCGGGCATAATATAGACCGAGAAATTTGCCTTTCGCGGCGAGAACCCAGTGGCTAGGAAATCCCCTTCGCGACCGGATGCATATTTGTAATGGTACTGACCGTAGCCCACGATTGACGGCCCCCACATAACTGAATGCCAGCCCGTTGCCTCGCGGAAAATTTGATCTAAGGCAATTGCCTCCTCGCGTTTTCGCTCCGCCTCGATCGATTGCAAGAATGCCATCGGATCGGCGGTGGTGGGTTGTGTTTTATTCGCCACTTGGGTCCCGCCAGCGGTTCACAATCGGATAGCGTCGGTCGAGCCAAAACGCACGCAGTGACAGCCGCGCACCAGGTGCCGATTGAAAGCGTTTGTATTCCGAGATGTAGAGCAAATGTTCGACCCGCTTCACTGTATCGCGATCATAACCAGCCGCGACACAATCAGCGACCGAGGCTTCTTGGTCCATTAGCATTTCTAAAATGCCATCCAACACTTCGTATTCGGGCAAGCTGTCGCTATCTTTTTGATCTTCGCGCAATTCAGCCGATGGTGGTTTAGAGATGATATTTTCAGGGATCACAGCACCCGCAGGCCCCATCATCCAGTCACGATGGTTTTCATTCCGCCAGCGGCAGGTCTCAAACACACGAACCTTGTACATGTCTTTGATCGGGTTATAGCCACCTGCCATATCGCCATAGATTGTGGCGTAGCCAACGGCGACCTCTGACTTGTTACCAGTTGTCAAAAGCATCTCGCCGAATTTATTCGACATTGCCATCAACAGCACACCGCGGATGCGCGATTGAATATTCTCTTCGGTGACATCCGTCGCCATACCCTCAAACAAGGGCGCAAGCGTATTTGTAATCGCTTCGCGCGCTTCAGAAATCCGTACTGTGTCGTAGTGGCAACCAAGGTTTTCTGCCAAGGCAGCTGCATCATCAAGCGAGCTCTGCGAGGTATATTCTGACGGCAACATCACACACCGGACATTTTCTGCACCCAGCGCGTCCGCCGCAATTGTGGCGACAATCGCGCTATCGATCCCACCAGAGAGCCCCAACAGAACCTTTTTGAATCCAGTCTTCTGCATATAGTCCCGCAGCGCGAGGACCATCACATGGTAATCCTGCTCCCAGGCATTAGGGAAGACCAGCTTGTCGCCCTCTTCAGCAACCCAACCGCCATCCTTCCGGTGGAAATCCACCACCTGCATGGCCTCTTCAAAGATCGGCATTTGCACTGCCAATGCCCCGCCCTTGTTCAATACAAAAGAGCCGCCATCGAAAACCTGATCATCCTGTCCACCGACAAGATTCAGATAAATCATGGGTAAACCCGTCTCCACAAC
>CAZRFT010000082.1:0-2925 GCA_964599255.1 uncultured Neptunicoccus sp.
AGGGACATATCCGGAAGCAAAGCACGAAGTTCACATGGCAAAAGAAGAATTCGAAAAGCTAATGAACGGCATTGATGGGGCATAAAATTATGGACGATTTAAAGATCGGAACACGAGATGATCGTGGTAATTGGAAGCCCAATGATGATGCAGAAATTGCGCCACTGTTTTCATTTCCGCCAAAGCCGATGGCCTTGTTGAAATGGCTTCCACATTATTTCTTGCCCTATAACATCCTCTTCTTTGTCTCAGCGATTGCGTGGTGGGTTTTGGTCGTCCCGCCGATTGAACAGATGCAATCGCTTCAATGGGGCTGGACGCTAAAGCTGTTTGTCGTAAATCTGATCGCTGTCATTTTGTGGTATTTTGCCTTCGAATTTCGTCTGTACATTCGGCGGGCACAGGACATTCGATTTAAGTACAACGACAAGTTTCCAGCGGATAGGAAATCGAAACGCTTTTGGTTCGAATCCCAGAATATGGAAAACTTCCTGCGGACAATTTTGTCTGGGGTCCCGATATGGACCGGGATCCAAATTGTGGTTTTATACGCCTTTGCGAACGGGTGGGGTGCCACCTTGGATATTCAGGAGGATTGGGTTCTGATAATGGGCCTCGCTCTGATTGTTCCCGTCATCCATGAGTTTCATTTTTATTGCATTCATCGACTTATCCATCATCCGGTTCTCTACAAGTGGGTGCATTCCGTTCATCATAAATCGGTCAACCCAAGCCCTTGGTCATCTTTGTCGATGCATCCTGTTGAACATTTGTTGTATTTCTCCGCGGCGTTCTATCATTTGATTTTACCGTCCCATCCAATGTTGGCGATTTACCAAATTCACATCGCAGGATTTGGCGCTGTTCCAGGTCATATCGGCTTTCACAAGATCGAATTGGGCGAAGACAAGGCGATTGATTCGCATGCCTATATTCACTATCTGCATCACAGATATTTTGAGGTGAATTATGGTGATGGTTTGATCCCGTTGGATCAGTGGTTCGGCACTTTCCATGATGGATCAGAGGAAGGCCTGTCAAAAATGCGCGCAAGGCTGAGAAATCAAAGCTGAATTGCGGATTAGAAACAGATTAGAAATCCCAGACACAGCTGGGAAAATCGTTCGCACTGGTTTGGTTGAAGTGGCGCACCGGGGAGGATTCGAACCCCCGACCCCTTGATTCGTAGTCAAGTACTCTATCCAGCTGAGCTACCGGTGCGTGAGGTGCCATGTAGCGACGAGGGGGGCGCTTTGCAAGGGGAAAGTCAGGTGGAAACGCCTGATTTTGCTTTCATATCAAGAGCAGCGGCGAGCAGTGCTTTTGTGTAATCTGTCTTGGGATTTTCAAAGATTTGTTTGCCTGTGCCGCTTTCGACAATATCGCCTTGTTTCATCACCAAGACCTTGTGTGAAAGCGCGCGAACAACTTTCAAATCATGGCTGATAAAGAGATAGGCGAGACCGTATTTTTTCTGAAGCGCACGGAGGAGTTCCACGATTTGAACTTGCACAGTCATATCAAGCGCGGAAGTTGGTTCATCCAAAACGACCAATTTTGGCTTTAAGATCATGGCACGTGCGACAGCAATCCGTTGGCGCTGGCCACCCGAAAATTCATGCGGGTAGCGGTCAATCATGTCGGCCGATAGGCCAACCTCTTCTAAAATCTCTTTAACGCGTTCGCGACGGTCCTGACCGGGTTCAAGCCCGTGGACCTCTAACCCTTCGGAGATTATCTGTTCGACGCTAAAGCGCGGCGACAAAGAGCCGTAGGGGTCCTGAAACACCATCTGCATATCCCGGCGGATCGGTTTGAGCTCTTTATTGCGAAGCCCATCCACATTTTTGCCCATGAACACAATCGGCCCTTCAGAACTAATTAGCCGCATAAGGGCAAGGGCTAGCGTGGTTTTTCCAGACCCAGATTCACCAACAATCCCCAGCGTCTCGCCCTCGCGGATAGAGAGCGTGGCGTCATTGACGGCCTTCACATGACCAACCGTCTTTTTAAGAAGCCCACGTTTTATGGGGAACCAAACACGCAAATTTTGGGTCTTGATGATTTCTTGTCCACCTTTCGGTGCTGGCCGTGGGGCGCCCGATGGCTCTGCATCAAGAAGCATTTTGGTGTAGGCGTGTTTCGGTTTGTCAAAGATTGTGGGCGTGCGACCGGCCTCTACAATCTCACCATCCTTCATGACATTCACGCGGTCGGATATTTTGCGCACGACGCCCAAATCATGGGTAATGAAAAGAAGGGACATTTTTTCGCGTAATTGAATCTCGGCTAGAAGGTCCAAGATTTGGGCTTGGATGGTGACATCAAGGGCGGTTGTTGGTTCATCTGCGATCAGCAGGTCTGGTTTGTTCGCCAGCGCCATTGCGATCATGACCCGCTGTCGTTGGCCGCCAGAAAGTTGATGCGGATAGTCGTTCAATCTGTTTGCGGCGTCGCGGATGCCGACATTTTCCATCAACTCAACCGTGCGATCCCGCGATGCCTCGCGTCCTAAACCCTGATGAAGCATCAAACTTTCACGCAACTGTTTTTCAAGCGTGTGGAGCGGGTTGAGGGATGTCATCGGCTCTTGGAAAATGAAACTGATGTCGTTTCCGCGCACGCGACGCAAAGCATCCTCAGAGGCATCAATCATCTCTTCCCCCAGATATTTGACCGATCCGGAAACCTTCGCGCTTTCAGGAAGCAGTTTCACTGTGGAAAGCGCGGTGACAGATTTTCCGGAGCCCGACTCGCCCACGAGTGCTACGGTTTCACCGCGCTTGATGTCAAAGCTGACATTTTTAACGGCTTCATTTTCACCAAAGCTGACGCAGAGGTCTTTGAATTCAATCAGCTTTGTCATTTGAAAGTCTTTCTGGGGTCAAAGGCATCCCGAACGCCTTCGAAAATGAACACCAGCAG
>CAZRFT010000083.1:0-8997 GCA_964599255.1 uncultured Neptunicoccus sp.
TCGGTAATTGCTAGCGCACCAATGACACAAGATATGCCATGATCTGACAATGCTTGCGGCAGCATCGAAAGACGTTTCGCGCTTGGGATTTTCGAGAGCGCCGACAGCGGCTTATTGAGGTCTATTGTATTTTCCTTAGGCCCCACAGCTTTGGGCACTGGTGTTTCTTCCGCCGCTTGGCGCACAAGGTCGATAACATCTGCTAGCTTGGCACCTTTGGGAAGGCGCTTGTAGCAGTGAAGCAATACGCCGCCATCTTGCATGGGTGCTGCGCAAACAATCAACCCCGCTATTTTATGCGCAGTTGGTTTCGATTTCAGTAGAACATTAAGGTTTTCAGGTGAAAGCGCTGGCACCCCTTCGCCGCTAATGCGACCCTCGGGGTCGATAGCACCGACAAAATCTGGCTTTAAATTTTGACCGTCGGTAGGCACCGCGCGTTAAAGCTCGATTTTACCGAACTGTTTTTCATAGACGTCAATAGATTGGTTCAGAATGACGGCCAAGCGTTTGGCTGCAAATGGGCTCATCACCATACGTTTAGAAAGGCTAACATCAACTTCCCCGTTGGCGGGTTGCGTGCCACGCCAATTTTTATGCGTGCCAAAAAGTAAAAAGAACTCTTCACGATTTGCTGTAGCTGTTGCTACATTTGCGTAAACGCTTTCCATGGCACTATCGTCCCATTGAATAGAGACCTGTGACGCATCGGGTTGTTGTTTTTCAGCCATTTTTACTTCCCATTAATTTGCAGATTTTTCTATCTGGGCATCCACTGCTTTGGCAGATGCTTCATTTTCTTTAATGACTTGTTCGATCAGGAATTGCAAAAGGTTAAAGTCAATCATGTCGATTGACAGACCGCGCCCAATTACAAATTCCTTGAATGCCTCGATCGCGTCCTCTTTGACCAAAGCCACATCGGTTTCAAAGAACAAGAGCTCTGCGATGCGCATCAAGATGGCTTCATCGCCAAAAAACGCTTCGATCAATGAAAGATTATCCGAAAGCCCATATCCGTAAGATTGGAGTTCGTGATCATCCCCCAAACGATATCCAATATCTTCGAATAGTGATTGGAACCCGTTTGTAGAAAGGAACACGCCCGTCGAAGAAAGCGTTTGTGAATTCGACAGCAGATCAACAGGCGACTGACCCGCAAAGTTAACCGAGATTAAGTTCCGTTGCGGCGTTGGGTTGGTCGCATAACCCATGTCAAAATTTGCCTCAAAATCAGCAGCAACTGCATCACCATAGAGCAAATCTTCTAAGGTATTCCCGATAAATAAATCGGGGCCCAAACCGCCCGCCACGAAATCTGGGCCATCACCTGGGTTCAAAATATCATAGCCGCCTGTGGTGAAGGCGAAGTTGGTCTCCAAGGTCATTTCTTCAAGGCCTGTGGTCGGATTGAAGACACGTGTGATTTGAGCCGTGTCACCAAATAGGAAATCCTGCCAAGATCCCCCAATCAATTGATCAGAACCAAATCCACCGATCAGGAAATTTGCGCCTTCGCCACCACGAAGAATGTCATCGTAAACCAAATCCGTACCTGTGAATTCCAAACGCTCCAGTCGATCCAAAACCGATTGGTTGGGAAGTACAGACGTAATACTTTGCAACTGAAGCTCTGCAAGATCACCGATTAAAATATCGTCGTCATCCGCCCCGCGCAGATCATCTTCGCCTGCTTGTCCGATTAGAATATTATCACCATTGCCTTCTGCACGGATTAAATCGTCGCCACCTCTGGTTGGGTCAGTATAGGTCAGGGTTTCAACATCAGTGGCACCTCGGAACGTAACGGTTCCCAAATCACCCAAAGCGAAATCATTTCCAGACGAGACGTTGATATCATCACCACCAAAGGCACCGATTACAAGGTCATCGCCAGATCCAGAGTTGATAATATCCCGCATGCCAAATCCATCAGTGAAAGCGGTAATGGTGTGCAAACCTGTGATAAAGTTTTTGGAAGAGGTCGCGTTGTCCCCGACAACCAAATCATTGCCGGCATTAGTCGTTGCCGTGTCCATCCCTTCGGACAGTAGAACGACATCATTTCCAGAACCGGTTATCGCCTGATCGTCGCCGCCGAATTGGGGCGACAAAGCCGTTAGGGTTTCAAATCGATCCGATCCGTAGGTAATGCGCGCCTGATCCCCGACAAGCCGATTATCCCCATCACCAAGATTTGCGAAATCATCGCCCAATCCCAAAATGACCAAATCATCACCGTCCCCGGTAATTATCGTTTCGTCCCCATCAATTTGGCCTGGGTAAACAATCTGACTTTCCATGAAGAGATCAATTGCGGCCGGTAGGCTGTCCGTCTCGTTATAGGTCAAGCGACCTTCCCCACCGATTAGGTGGACCGTCCCGTTGCCCAAATTCGCGGTATCGCTACCCAAGCCGAGAATGACAAACTCATCCCCATCACCGTTTGTGATTTGATCGTCACCATCGGCAACATTCGGGATCAGATCTTGCGAAGCAATCGCAACGTTTAAAATATTCCCAGTCTCTCTTTTCGTGACATCAATGGTGCCCGCTGATCCAAGCACAAAGGCGGCCCCCGCGCCAAGCTGGGCGATATCGCCGCCAAGGCCCAGAATTACAAAATCCTCCAGATTATTAGCTGAAACGATTTGATCAACGCCGTCATTGTTGATCACGGCATATGGATCGGATTGAAGCGCGACGATTTGTTCAATTTTATCGGTGACGTAAAGATTGAAATCCAATGAAATCAGGCCGCTATCGCCCAAAGCGTAGTTGCTGCCTAGGCCGAGTGTGGCAAAATCGGTTCGCCCAGCTATCAAATTGCTATTGTCCCCACCGCCAAGAACAACAAGGTCATCATTGGCACCGCCCGTATAGCTGTCATTCCCATCGTCAGCACCAGCGACAGAGCGCAATTCCGTTTTATAGGCAAAGCGATCATCCGATGTAAGAAGTTGGCCATTGTCCATCATTACAAGGTTAACATCGTCACCCGCATTGACGATATCGTCCCCACCACCAGCAAGAATAATGTCCCTCTCGCCAGAAGTGGTAATATTATCCGCACCGCCCGCGAAACGCGTTTCAACAGCGCGACCTTCAATCAATCCAGTATCTGTTGGATTGCCCAAACTGTCTAAAACGTCATTTCCATCCGCGTCTTTGTCGACATGTTTAATGGTAATAAATCCATCATCGCCTAGGACATAGCTAAGACCATCGGCGAGATTTACAGTGTCGTTACCAAGCCCCATGATGGAAAACACATTGCCGCCAAACAACGACGTCACGCTATCATTGCCATATCGCTCTTGAGCGAAGTCGCCCGTATTTAGATCGCCCACAACTCTTGCCATGCCTGCATCTGTCACGGGGATAGGTGAACCATTGATATCTTCCACCAAGAAGCCATCGGTACCCTTTTGCAATTCAATCGACGTGATCGACTTCATAATACGTTCAATGAGTTTAAGCTGCTCGTCGATCTGCGCCTGTATTTCTGGATCGGCGTTTGTTTCACTTTTGAAATTTAATAGAGCGAGAACGGATGCTCTGTTCAGACTTATCTCTCCATAATCCGCAATCACCGCCATGCCTGCCTGTGCGGATGTCACTACGTCTGATCCACCGCCAGCGATAACTAGGTCAAACAGATCTTTTGGCGGCAAACCAGAACCATCGGCAATCGGGGTTCCGTCAGCATTGAATCCACCTACGAAAATTGAATCTGCCCCTTCAAATAGAGAGGTATTTGGGCTTGAAGTAGAAGGGTCGCTAGAATTAAAAATGTCATTGTTGAGTAGGCCAAGCGAAGGAACAAACGACCCGAGATCACCAAAGACGAAATCTCCTCCCGTTCCTGATTTAATGTCGTCGGCTAGCTCTCCACCGAAAATGACATCGTTGCCGCCACCGGTTGTGATATTGTCGATTGTGCCGCGCGTCTCTAATACGCCGCCACTATCAAACTGAGACATCATCGCGCGGAAAGCGATCCGGCCATTGGGTGTTAGGATTTGTGTACCTTCAATGTAGCCGAAATCACCGAAAACAACATTGTTGCCAGAAGCATCAGAAATTTCTTCTACAGCACCTGCACCTATTGCACCGCCTGCAATTAAGATATCACCGCCAGCGCCACCAAACAGCACATCCGTTCCACCGCTATTGGACTCAAGTTCAGTGGAAATGAATGTTTCCGCTATGCGGGTGTTTGACACCCGTATGTCGCCGTAGTCACCAACGATCAAATCAGAATCGGACCCGCCATCCAGAATGTCGTCATTCGCGCCACCCAAAAGAACATCTTTACCCTCGTTGCCTGAAAGGTGATCCGAGCCATCAGCAAAATTTGTGTCAGTGGAAACGCGAATAGCGCTCTTTAGATTGGCAAATGCTGATGGGTCAGAAAGCGTAATAGCCGAACCGTACGTGTCCATTCCGTTCACTTTTGTAATTGGCTGAAGGATCAATAATCCACCAGAGATGATATCATTCCCAAATCCGCCGACCAGCCAATCATCACCCCCGCCGCCGCCAATAATATCACTACCACCATCGCCGAAGGCATATTCAATCCCTGCACCACCTAGGATAATGTCGTCGCCGTCCGAACCAGCAAGAGATGTGATCGTTGAATCCGCCACCTGCTGACCCGTGAACACCATGCGCGACGGATCAATCAATGGTAGTCCTGTAACCCCATCCAATTGGTAAAGCTCCTTCGCCCACCCATATGCTTCATTGATCCCAGTGTTGTTAAATTTAATCAGGTCGGAGCCCGCGCCCCCTTCGATGAGAGTGCTTGGCGAAGTAAATTGGCTCGGCGTTCCATTTACCTCAATTTGATCGGCCCCCGCACCTGCACGCACCGTATGATACCCACCGGCCATATTTAGGGTGATTTGGTCCTGACCTTTACCTGTGAAGGTGTGCGAAACGCCTGCCCCATTTATGGTAACCCGCTCATTGTCATTCTGACCCGTAAGCTGCGTACGGGAAGTGTAGCTTTGTTGTCCAGCTGTCGAAATTAACGGGTCTAAAACGCCAGCAACCGCCCCGGCTGTGACCGCCGCGCCCCCTAAATTAAATGTATCCAAGAATGTCTGGCGCATCCCTTCATCAAATCCCGTAAATAGGAAAGCCACATCCTCTGCGCCAAGATTTGCGGTGATCGTATCCGCGCCATCTTCGGTGAAGATGTAGTATCGGCCAGCGCCGCCCGAATTATTCAAGATGGTTATGTGATCCGTCCCAGCGCCTGCAAAGACCACGTAGGTGCCACAACCCCCGAGCGTCACCACATCATTTTCTGCACCCAGATAGGTAATGGATGTCAGATCACACGGGGAGTCAGACAGATCAACAATGTTGCGACCCTCACCTAAACTAAGAACTGCGCCTTGGTTGCCATTCAGAGCACTCGCACCCGAATAAGCTTGACCGTTCGATGAATAGGAAACCGTTCGAGCACTGTTGATGGAAACGTAGTCATTTCCATCTTCATCGATTGTCGATCCATTGTCGCCCGCGCGAGCGCCGACATTTAAGTGGTTGGTCGCGTTAACGTCCTGCGCAATTGCCAATTGTGGCGTGGCGCCGCCATAACTCGCACCTTCGCAGAAACTAAAGACTGTCGTGGACCAACTTAAATCCGGCAGAGGCCATGGGAAATTAATGCCAGCCCAAATCCGAAGAGCGGCGCAAAATTCCACCGAGCCTTCAAACACGGCCCCCAAAGCCCCGAAAATATCACCAGAGCTCAACCGAGATTCCAAATCACTCAAACGATCTAGCAGCTCTGGAAGTCTTAGTTTTCCATCATTATTAGGATCAACCAATCCCAATTGGGCATGCGCACTCGCCGAGCCCGATGCACCCGCAATCGCTGCATTCAAACCCATCTCAACCGATGCATAGCCATCCACTAACGATCCTTCGCCGGAGCGAATGAATATCCCATCCAACAATCTTTCTGGGTCTAATGTGTTGGCAAAATTCACAATGCCAGACAGGTCATAGCCTGCCAAAAGCGAGGCATTAAAATCTAAGCTGCCATTTGCATAAAAACCACCCAACACGGCAGAGCGCGCCCAACCAGGCATGCCAATGCTTCCCGTGATCGAACCTGCCAAATCACCGTTAAATTCAGCATCTAGCAATGTCAGTGTGACTTCTGCTAAGCTGACTTTTTCAAAATTTCCAAGCAACAGATTAAGCGCATGCGCAGGGTCTTGTAGGATCGGAATTGAAATCGACAGCCCTGGTCCCTGAATGGATGCGCTTAAGCTTGCCGAGAAATCAAAAGTGAAATCGGCACAGGGTCGGAAAAACGCTTGTTGAATTCGATATTGCTTCAAATGTGTGTCTTGGCTCGTAAACCCAAGAAAATCCATTGTGCCCAGACAAAGAAGATTCTTGTTGCCAGTTGGGCCCAGAGGATCCTCTACGCCCAAATCAGAAATCAGGTTCAGGACCGAGGTAATTTGATTGGCGATGTTCAGCACAGGGACCGCTGATGTGATATCCGTCATGTATGAAAACGGCGGAAGCTCGAACAAAAATTCAAAGACGTCCCCAATCGGTGAAACGATGGTTTCAATCGGTTCTAAGAAATTCCCGATCAGTGATCGAACAGCTTGAAGGTCAATGAAAATATCCGCGAATTCTAAACGTTCGAGCAACAAATCATTGGCATCTGCATCCCATTCGGCTTCAAAAATGAAGTCCGTATAGAGGCGCGGAATTTGATTTGAAGCTTGAGTGAAATCAACGACGAGATCGAGGTGAATAAAGACTTCGGCCGTATAAACAAACTCTGCAAATTCAGAGAAATTGATTTGGCTACTATAAACTGTGGTTTCGAAATTCCGCGTCAAAAGAGATGGAGCGTCCGCTGTTAAATCGGAAAGTCGCGTTTCTGAAAATGTATAGTCTCGTTTTCCTTCGGTTCCTGCATCTCCGAACAAATCAATCCCAAGCGTTACAGCCGCTTTGGTTTCCGTGACTGGGTCATCCCCCGTCTGAGGTGCAATTGCATGACCGGCTCTGTTATTGTTTGTATTATCGACGTCGGCTGTCACTTCAAGCACACCGCCGATGCCTAGGCGCAGATCTGGGCCGCTTGGATTTTCCTGAGCAACCGCCTCGAAGGTCATCAACATCTCTGGGTCGTCAGTGTCATTGAGAACAAAGAAGCCGCCACAGCAGTCCAAACCAAAGCCCAATGCAATTTGCAAATGCGCAGAGATTTCAACGTCGATATCTGATTCCGCCTGCAGGTTCAGACCCGGTATATCGAGCGCGAAATCTATCGGAAGCACCTCCCGGAATACTTCCAAATCCAGTGCCAGTGCGCCATAAAGCGCCGTGCTCTCTGGACCAGCGCTATCATCGAATTCATCAATAGCGATAAACGTTTGATCGGTATGGCTAGCGTTAAATGTCCGTATGAAATCGTTCAAGACGTCATTGGCGTAGATATTGATGATATCGATGGTTGTCGGCAATTCACCATTTGCCAAGGGCGTTTCTGCCCAATCGCGCGCGCCATTCAATACATCGTTCCGGAAATCTCTGAAGAAGCCCGCAGCAACTTGCATGTTGTCGCCGATTAGCGGCAGATTAATCCCGCTCATGAAGTCAGACAAGAAACGATCGATTGTGCCGAAAATCATATCCAACCCATCGATCATAGCGAGCGGATCGTTCAGCAACTCCAAAATGTCGTCACAGCCCGGCAACTCTGGTAGATCAATATTGATAAAATGCGGACCGTAAGCGCTTAGAATTGGGACATTGTCGAATTCGGTCGACACCACACCAGAGGCTTCCTGCACCCGAACAATCACATCGTTGACTGTATCATTAATTGCCGCTTGGCTAGAACTTGGATCAAAATAACCGTCCGGCAAATCACCACCGGCATCTCTTTCCAAATTCGCAACGGCTGGGTCAAACGGATTGCCAGTCGCAAAATTCGCAAGCTCAGCTGTGTATTGCGCAATCTTTGAAAGGTCCTTTCCAGCACCCTTGGCGGTTTCAAGTGCAATCAAACCAATTTGGCGGGCATCGCCAACAAAATGGTTCGCCAAGATCGCTTCGGCGGCTGCGGCATAAAGCTCACTATTGCTAGCTGCGATATCCGCTGCCAAAACACCATCAACAGCCGTGGTAAAAGTACTGTATAAATCAGAGGCCGAAACAACATTGTTATTTTCATCTCCCGAGGCATCGCCTCCATTTGTTCGCAACAAAGTGGACACAAACTGGAAGCCGTGGTCACTGGGGTTGAACAGGCCAAAGGCGCCGGAGAATGGCAAATTCACCCGTGTTTCGAAATCAACATCGAGGCCGAAAAGTTCTAGATATTTCGGATCGTCCGATCGGGCGCGTTCATATAGATCGTGGAAATCATAACGTCCGTCGTCATTTCCATCAGCATCTGCCAATACACCTTTGATATAGCCCCGATCTTCACCACCGGAGCGTCCGATAAATGCCTCACCCCCAACAATGGCAGCTTCTATCGGACCCAAAGCCAGTGAAAAATTCAATCCGTCAGGGGTGCCAACGGACAGCTCTGCTGAAATTTCCGTTCCACTTATGGTGCGATCAACAGTTAAGAACGAACCATCCGATTGCTGCTCTTCAACTTTAACTTCGTAGTCATCGGTAAGCGCAAATGCGATCGGATCGCCTCCCGATGCGAGCGCACTGATTTTAAGCGCTGACGAACTGATATTTCCATCAACTTCCTGCGCGTCTGCAAAGCCAAGATAATTCGCAATATTGCTCTCGCCAATCGACGTCACCGTGAACTTCACATCCTGCGAAATATCATTGCCCCAAACCGCGACTTCAATTTCGTCATAGCCATTCAGATGAGCAAAGTTCGTTGTTTTAAGCGACAAGGTAATGTTGTCATCAACGTCAGAGTCTGATGCAAATCGGAGGAGTTGACTAAGCGGTACCGTGGTGCCTGGCAAACCA
>CAZRFT010000084.1:0-2096 GCA_964599255.1 uncultured Neptunicoccus sp.
AATGGCAACACTTTCACCTTGCTGGATACCAAGTGCGGCTAGCCCTTGCGCCATTTTCCTCGCGATGTTGCGAAGTTCGCGCCAGCTGAGATGGTCAGCGGTTTCCGGGAACACAAATGCTATCGAATCTTCTTTGGCACGTGCATCCAACCAGTCTCGCACCGTTCCTTCAGGCGGCGTTTCCACTTCGAACATCATTTTCCGGATCTCGCCCAATAACCCGCGAAAATGTCATCCAAAGTCGGCTCGTTAGCCGGAATTTCGCGAACGATCTTTGTGGTCTGCATAAAGTGACGCCAGTTTAAATTTGTATCGATCGAGTTGCCACCCCAAGATCCACATCCCATTGATAGCGAGAAAGGCATTCCGTTCGTAAACGAACCGCCAGTCGCAAATGTATGGGCTTGATTTACGATAACGCGACTGGTCGGAATCTCTTTCGCAAGAATCAACGGGCGACCCTCAACTGAACTGTGAATTCCGACCGAATGCCCCGCACCTTGGTACGTCTGAATCTTTTTGGTGATCGCTACCGCGTCATCAAAATCTTTTGCACGATAAATCGACAAGACACGACTAAGTTTCTCTCCGGATAGCGGATATTCTGGCCCAATCCCTTTGGTTTCAACAGCTAGAAACTCGGTTCCTTTAGGCACTTCGCTCGCAAGCCCCAAAGCTTCAATCATCTTTTCGGCATCCTGCGCTATCACACGCGGATTCAATGTGCCTTTGACCCAAAGCTGAGAAGTCACTTTAGTATCGTCGGTGATGAGCGCGCCGCCAAATGCCGCCATAGCATCGGCAAAAGCATCGTAGATACCATCCACCACCACAATTGCATTTTCCGACGAACAAGATGTTGCGTTGTCAAAAGTTTTGGAGGCTTTGATCATTTTCGCCGCAGCCATCAAGTCGGCAGTTTCATCCACAATACTGACAACATTTCCCGCGCCTACGGCCAAAGCTGGTGTACCAGATGTGTAGGCGCGTTTGACATTGTTTTGGCTGCCCGTGACCACGATCAAATCAGAGATCTCCAATAGGCGCTGCGTTTTTTCTTTTGACCCCCGACCTGGGATCATTTGAACAAGCCCACAATCGATGCCAGTTTTGTCGAACTCAGCATGGATGAAACGAAGCAAGGCTTCGCAAGTTGGCACACCTTTGGGCGATGGGGAAACGACAATAGCGTTTCCGCATTTTAACGCGTTAATGATATTATTCGCAGGTGTTGCTCCAGGGTTAGTCGACGGAACAACAGCACCAACGACACCAACCGGGCGAGCAATCTCGGTGATACCGGTTTCTCTGTCATCGTTCACAATGCCGTAGGTTTTTGCGACTTTGAGATCGCGCATCAGACCCAGCGTCTTTCGATGGTTTTTGGTTATTTTGTCAGAGACGTTACCCAGGCCTGTGGTCTCCACGGCCAACTCCGCCAGATGTTTATTGCGCTCAGGTTCCATAATAGCCCAAGCTGCAGCCTGTGCCGCGAGGTCATAAAGTTCCTGCGATCCGTTCTTCTCAAATGTCCGTTGAGCCACACGCGCACACGCTACAATTGCTTCTACTTCGGCAATGGGATCAACAGTGTTCATTTGAGGAGGACCTTTGTCGGTTGGATATGGTGAGGGCACTCTAGTGCCCTCACGAGTTTTACTTAGAGGCCGGCAAGCAACTCTTCCAGAGTCACCTGACGCGCCGCCCACATTTCAAGCACCTCATCACGTGTCATGATATGCATTGGAGATCCGCCAGCCTTCATGCGGCTTTGCACGCGGCCGTTTTCGAACATTGTTGGGACAACAGCAGCCAAGTGATCGATAATTGGCTGCGGCGTGCCTTTAGGCACCATAACGCCTCGAAAATTAACGGATGAGTTGTCAATGTCGTACCCTTGCTCCAGCATGGTTGGCACGTCTGGTAGGAAGCTGTTGCGCTCCAAATCAAAGACACCAAGGATCTTCACGTTGCCAGCCGCTTGAGCACGGAACGCGTCAGACAGGTTGTTAACGCCGCCCATAACTTCACCTGAAATAACGGCCCTCATCGCACCTGCACCGCCCTTGTTGTTGGGGATGTAAGCGAGCTTTACG
>CAZRFT010000085.1:0-28431 GCA_964599255.1 uncultured Neptunicoccus sp.
CAGAAAGCGGCGTGGTTACGATTTCGGACACAAAAAAGAAAGCTGGCGTCTTTGTTCATATCGGCGAGGTGAGCGACGGCAAAATTGCTGACGGTGAGGCGGCGGAGTTGATCGTTGATCATTCCCGCCGGACTAAAATTCGCGCCAATCACTCCGCCACGCATCTTTTGCACGAAGCCTTGCGCAATGCGCTTGGGGATCATGTGGCACAGCGGGGATCGTTGAACGCAGAAGACCGTCTGCGCTTTGACTTTAGCCATTCTAAAGCAATGAGTCTCGAAGAATTGCGACAAGTCGAAGACGAGGTGAATGCCTACATCCGGCAAAATTCTGCTGTGGAAACGCGGATCATGACGCCAGATGATGCACGTGAGTTGGGCGCCCAGGCGCTCTTTGGTGAGAAATACGGTGATGAAGTCCGTGTTGTGTCCATGGGTGTTGAAAACGGGTCTGGAAAAGGTTTGGACAAAAATACTTATTCACTCGAGTTGTGTGGTGGTACCCACGTAGCTCGTACAGGCGAGATAGGAACCTTTGTTGCAATAGGAGAAAGTGCATCGTCAGCAGGCGTACGAAGAATCGAGGCTTTAACAGGGCAAGCTGCACAAGATCACGTATCAAAACAAAACAAATTGATCAGCGAACTATCATCTCTTATGAAATCAAATTCTGCAGAGCTGTTGGTTCGTGTAGTGTCATTAATCGAAAGTCGAAAGTCGCAGGAAGGTGAAATCGCTGAGCTGCGCAAAGCAGTCGCCATGGGCGGCGGCTTGGGCGGGGATTTAGAAGCGAAAGATGTGAACGGCGTGAAATTCTTGGGTCAAGTTTTAGCGGGTGTTCCAGGCAAAGACTTGCGTGGGTTGATCGACGAGCAGAAGGCCAAACTAGGCTCTGGCGTTATTTGTTTGATTTCTGATGCGGACGGAAAAGCAGCCGTAGCCACGGGTGTAACAGATGATTTGACCGACAAGATCAGCGCGGTGGACTTGGTTAAGGCCGCGGCCGAAGCGCTTGGCGGCAAGGGCGGTGGTGGACGCCCTGATATGGCCCAAGCCGGTGGCCCGTCAGCAAAGAATGCAGATGCTGCGATTGCAGCTGTAGAACAACTTTTGGAGAAATAAATGGCTGTCTATTCAATGGTAAATGCCGACGTGCATGATGCAGATGCATATGGCGAATATGCAAAACTCGCAGGCCCAGCGGTTGAGAAATTTGGCGGCAAGTTTCTTGCACGTGGTGGTAAAATGGTGGTGAAAGAGGGCAACCCGATGCCACGCGCCGTCATCATTGAATGGCCCGATATGGAAACGGCAGAAGCGTTCTACGATTCTTCAGAATATCAAGAAGCATTGGCGCACGGGCTTCCTGCGTCGACGCGAAATTACTGGTTTATCGAAGGCGTATAAAAAAAGGCGGCTCTTATAGCCGCCTTAATTTTTTAAAGTGCCTTTTGCAGATTTTCGTCGATCTTTTCCAAGAAACCTTCGGTAGTTAGCCAGTTTTGATCTGGGCCAACAAGCAAGGCAAGGTCTTTGGTCATATGACCGCCTTCGACGGTTTTGATGATGACGCTTTCCAACGTTTCTGCAAATTCACGAAGTTTCGCATTATCGTCTAGTTTCGCGCGATGCTTCAAACCACCAGTCCAAGCGTAAATAGAGGCAATTGAGTTTGTCGACGTCGCTTCACCTTTTTGGTGCTGGCGGTAGTGACGCGTGACGGTTCCGTGTGCGGCTTCGGCCTCTACGATTTTCCCATCGGGCGTCATCAGTTGCGAAGTCATTAGACCAAGCGAACCGAAGCCTTGGGCAACGGTATCAGACTGCACGTCGCCGTCGTAGTTCTTACAAGCCCATACGTAGCCACCAGACCATTTTAGCGATGCGGCGACCATGTCGTCGATCAAACGGTGCTCGTACCAGATTTTAGCTTCCTTGAATTTCTCTTCAAATTCCTCTTCATAGACTTTTTGGAAGATATCTTTGAAGCGACCGTCATAAGCTTTTAGGATTGTATTTTTGGTCGACAGGTAAACTGGCCAGCCAAGATTCAGACCGTAGTTGAGCGAGGCGCGAGCAAAGTCGTAAATGGACGCATCTAGGTTATACATACCCATATAGATGCCGGCATCTGGTGCGTCAAAAACTTCTCTTTCGATAACAGTTCCGTCTTCGCCCTCGAATTTCATCGACAGCTTACCCTTGCTTGGGAACAGAAAATCAGTGGCACGATATTGGTCACCATAGGCATGGCGTCCAACAACAATTGGTTTTGTCCAGCCAGGGACCAAGCGAGGCACGTTGCGGCAAATGATCGGCTGGCGGAAGATTACGCCGCCTAGGATGTTGCGGATTGTCCCGTTAGGGGAGCGATACATGCGTTTAAGACCAAACTCTTCAACGCGCGCTTCGTCAGGCGTGATCGTGGCACATTTAACGCCCACACCATATTTTTTAATGGCCTCTGCTGCATCCACCGTGATTTGGTCATCGGTGTCGTCACGCGCCTCTATCCCAAGATCGAAATATTTAAGGTCGATATCGAGATAGGGCAGGATCAGCTTTTCTTTGATAAATTGCCAAATGATGCGTGTCATCTCGTCGCCGTCGAGTTCAACGACTGGATTTTCAACCTTAATTTTGGTCATGGAGGATTCCTTTAATTTTCAGAGTTGCGCGTCTCTAACAAATGTTTTGGAAGATGAAAAGGAAGTATACCACAGTATGCAGGTAGCGGAATGGATATCTACAAAATCTGCACTTTCTTGTGAAAGGAAGATTGAGAGGCTAACAGGTGCAGAATTATTAAAGGAATTTCGTAATGTCTGGAACCGATCACGGTGCAAAAGAGGAATGGGCAGGACCTTCCCCAGTAATGGTACTTGTTGCACCCCAGATGGGCGAAAATATCGGGGCGGCGGCACGGGCAATGTGGAATTTTGGCCTGGATCGGATGCGTATTGTTAATCCGCGTGATGGGTGGCCTAACCCTGCTGCACAGGCGACCTCTAGTGGCGCAGCACCCGTTATGGATCATGTTGCGATCCACAATAGTGTGGCTCAAAGTGTGGGCGATTTAACCGTTGTCTATGCAACGACAGCGCGTAGTCGGGATTTAACGCAGCGAGTTCTAACGCCAGAGGCGGCTATGCGTGAAGCGGCAGGGTTAATCGCGAAAGGCGAACGGATTGGTGTGATGTTTGGACCAGAGCGGGCAGGGCTCGAAAACGAAGATATTGCGCATGCAGATGCGTTGATATCTATCCCGGTTAATCCAGCTTTTGCGTCCCTCAATTTAGCGCAATGCGTACTTCTATTGGCCTATGAATGGCGTCGGCAAGTTGCCAATTCCGACCCCGATCATATGCAAATGGCAGGTGCGCGATTTGCTGAAAAGATCGAAGTGCAAAAATTGGTTGAGCGCATCGAAGGTGAGCTTGAACCGCGCGGATTCTTTTTTCCCGAATCCAAGGTGCAAAGTATGAAGCAGACGCTTCGCAATATGTTTTCTCGTTTGCCGTTGACCGAACCCGATGTCAGAACACTTCACGGGATCATTCGTAGTTTAACGACCAGAAATCGAGAAGATTAACTTACCTAAGGTAAAGTTTGCTTTGCCCACACGGCTCGCCTAGCTTCCGCGCAAGAAAGTAGGGAGATCAACGTGGCGCTATCAGGAATGCAAAAGGCCGGCTGGGGCTTGGCCGATATGGGAATTGTCACGTTTGTGGTGGTGAAACAACTGCTCGTCTTGGCATTCTTAACCAACTATCTAGGCGTGCCTATTGCGACCGCGGGTCTGCTCACGACTGGCATATTGCTGTTTGATATCATTACAGATCCGATAATTGGTTCGCGTTCTGATCGCACTGAATCACGCTTTGGCCGGCGAGCACCGTGGATGTTTTGGGGCGCTGTTGTGATGTCTGCAGGTATGATTTTGATATTTGCTGTACCCGATGGATTGTCGAGCACCACGAATATGATTTGGGTTGCTGGGGCATTTGCGCTTGCCACAATTGGTTTCACCATGTGCGCAATCCCCTACGGTGCGATGGCAGGCGAAATGACGCAAGATCCCAAAGAGCGTTCTGGCATGACGGCTTGGCGTATGGGTTTTGCCTCTATCGGCATCTTGATTGGAGGCGCATTGATTCCGCAACTAGCAGGTTCAACGAAGGAGGGTCATTTTTTTGCGGCCGTTTTAGTGACTCCGCTGATCATTGGCGCAATTTGGTTGTCTTTGCTGATGACGAGAAAAGCTCCACGGATTGATACGCCCACCCAACACACAATAGCGCGTTTGATTTCAATCGTTTTGACAAACAAAACCTTTGTTACCCTTACTATCCTTTACGGCATCATGACTTTAGCCATTGCTGTGATAACCGCGGGACTTCCCTTCGCGGCGCTCTACTTAATTTTGGATAATGGCCAGACGGTATTGTCAGGCGCGGCATCGGGTTTGGGTGTGCTCTCGCTTATGTTTGCTTGCTTTGTCGTTGGATCAATCTTAAGCCAAGCGCTTTGGGTTTTTGCTTCCAATCGGCTTGGTAAATCGGGGGCGCTGGTTTTTGGCTTATGCCTCTATATCGTTCTGCTTTTCGTCCTGTTTTTCAATCTACCAAATGTAAATGTCACGACCATTGCGGGCCTATTTGTGCTCGCTGGGTTTACAAATGGCGCTTATCAACAAATCCCATGGGCGATGTATCCAGATTTAATGGACGTTACCCGTAAGGAAACAGGAGACGCGATTGAAGGCGCATTTTCTGCCGTGTGGCTCTTTGGACAGAAAGTTGCCAACGCAATCGCACCGCTCGTGTTGGCGCTGATATTGGGAATGTTTAACTGGCAAGAAACAACAGAAGGCAAGGTCGAACAAACAGAAGAGGCGATCGAAGCGCTTCGCGTTTCTATCACTATTGTACCGGCGGGAATTCTAGCGCTCGCAATTGCAGGTCTTCTGATCGTTTACCGCCCAAGGGCCCGAAAAATATTGGCGCAGGCCTAATTGAGCCTTTCGTGCCTCTGAACTAGCCTTCTTTCTAGGTTTCCCAAAAGATCAATCGATTACACGGGGTGCTTCGATTTTTGACAAGACGTGAAAGAGCCTAATCATGGAGAGACTGCGCAAGTTAATGCGTGGGGCACTCATAGAAAAAATCTCTTTGTCCATAGTGGAAGAATTGGTGGTAAATTTCGGTTGGGTGCCTTGGGCAAACCGAAGTGATGAGCCCTTGAATTTAAGATTTACTCTAATCTGGACGCCGCCTATAAGCGCGGCGAAATTCAACGAAGGACAATCAAAATGCTCAAAATTTTTGGCCACAAATCTCCAGACACTGATGCGACGGGTTCCGCCATTATTTGGGCGTGGTATCAAAATCATTTGGGCAACGCGGCGACACCCTTTGTATTGGGGGAGCCAAACACTGAGGCACAATTTGTGCTGAAACGTTGGGGATTCGATATGCCAGAGCTTTTGGGCCCATTGTCGGATGGCGACGAGGTTATTGTGGTTGATACCAATAACCCAGCCGAATTGCCCGATGATATTGGATCAGCTGCTATCAAAGAGATTATTGATCACCATTTATTGGTGGGCGGTCTGACGACAAACCAACCAATCAAAATCACGATGAAACCAATCGCATCAACCGCATCGATCATGATGCAGATGATGGGTGAGGATTTGGCATCGGCGCCTGAAGGTATCAAGGGGCTCATCCTTTCTTGTATTCTTTCAGACACTTTGGAATTCCGCAGCCCGACAACAACGCCAATTGATAAGGCGCTTGCTGATGAGCTTGCACAAGATCTGGGAATTTCAATCTCTGATTATGCCTCAGAGATGTTTGAAGCGAAATCTGACATATCAGCCTTTTCTGAAGCAGAGCTTCTTCGGCTAGACTCCAAACAATATGGGGTGGGCGGCAAGGAGTTCCGGGTGTCTGTTCTTGAAACAACGTCGCCAAAAACGGTGCTTGCGCGCAAAGATGCATTGGTGAGCGCTATGGACGGTGTGGCTAGCGAAGATGGTGTTGATCAGGTGCTTTTGTTCATTGTTGATATTTTGAACGAAGAAAGCACCCTCTTGGTTCCAAATGATTTGGTCAAATCATTGGCGGAGGCGTCTTTTGACGTGAGCGTAACAGGCGAGGATGTTGTCCTGCCAGGTGTGGTCTCTCGTAAAAAACAGATCATTCCAAACCTGAAACTTTAATTTTTTAAGAACATTACAAAAATCGGTTATTTGGCTGCCCGAAAGGGCGCCAGTAATTTTTATTGTTTGATTACAATAGGATGGTTTTCTCAAAATCCCCAAAATCGGCTAAATGACAATGCCTACCCCCATCTGACATAGTGATTAGACGCAAGAGCGTTAAGTTGTTGTTAACCATTATGAAAGAGGCTTTTCCATGCAACATGATTGGATGATTGATGTCTTAAACGACCTTCGGGCGTTTTCTTACAATCACAAAATGCTCAGGCTGGCAGAACAGCTTGATGACGCCATTCTCGTTGCGGCGTCTGAAATGGCGCCAATGGAACAGAATTCAGGGGCCAACGTGAACAATGAACCAGCGGTTCGAGGATTTAATAGATCGATTGAAGCAGGTTAATAGCCTCGAAGAATTATATGCTTTCGTTCTAAATCTTAGTCCGTTTTTTGAAACAGACCACATAATCTATCACTCGATCCAGCACACGCGCGAACCCTTCGCACTCGCAAGCTACGGGAGTGATTGGGCCAATTACTATGAATCTAATCGTCTGTTCCTAATCGACCCTGTCGTCTTGAGTTCTTTCCAACGCTTTCATCCCTATGAATGGAAAAGCCTTGATTGGTCTGGAAAATCCTCGCGGCAACTAATGGCGGATGCAACGGAAGGGGGTGTTGGCACCCAAGGGTTTTCCGTGCCGATACGAGGGCCGCACGGTGAAACCGCCCTTTTTTCAATAAACACCAACACGACAGATGGCACTTGGGAAAAGAAAATAAATCGCGAGTTTAATGATGTTCTTTTGGTCAGCCACTATGTGCATGAAACCGCACGTCGGCTTCTCGACGCACCGATCAATCCAGAGCTGCCAACACTTTCACCCAGAGAGGTTGATGCGTTAACCTATCTTGCGCTTGGGCAGAATCGCGCGCGGATCGCTGAAAAATTGGAAATTTCTGAACATACCTTGCGTGTATATATTGAATCATCGCGCATGAAATTAGCCGCAGCCAACACCACCCAAGCGGTGGCCAAAGCGATCTCTAACGGATTGATCGCCGTGTAGATTGTTAACGCGGCGCACGCCGAGCTGAGAATAGATTTATCTCAACCCCATAGGGGCATAGACAGGAGGACTGTCTATGCTTCGATATTTAACCCAAAGCGAATTTCAAACTTACCCAAAACTAATCGACACCATGTTCCAAGACCGCGCGGCTCAGTTCCAAAACCGTCTGGGCTGGGAGGTGACGGTTGATGAAAACGGCTGGGAGCGAGATCAATATGACGACGAAGACGCACTTTACGCCATCTGGGAAAGAGCTGATGGTTCCCACGGGGCTTCGATGCGTATTCGATCCACACTTCAACCTGTCATGGTTAACGATTTTTTTGGCCATATTTCTGGTCAGAAATTTAGACACCCCTTGATATGGGAAAGCACCCGGTTTTGCCTGACACTTCGTGATAGCGAGGAGGCCCGCCGCCTCTCTACGATCATAATGCTTTCGGGATGTGAGGTCGGTTTATTTTTCGGATTAGATCGTGCTGTGGCAGTATTTGACCCACGCATAATGCGTATTTACCGCCAAATCGGATGGCCCCCACTGGTTCATGGAAACGAGGGGCGCGGTCGGAACGCGATCTGGGTCGGAAGCTGGGATTTTTCAGAGCAAATTCGACAAAAACTATGTACGAAAGCGGGTTTGGCGCCAGAGCTTTCACGATATTGGATTGAGCGGTCTATGCGGCATCATACCGCTTTAGCCGCTTAGCGCTGGCAGCTCGCGAAGGGCTTCGTTAAGGAGAGGTATGAAAACCTCCCTTACATTTTCTGAGGATCAACTTGCTGCTCAAAAGGCGGCCGCTGCGCATCTTTTGAAATCGGGGATAGATTTAGAAACTGGAAAAACCACACCCCAATCGTCCAGCGGCTCGCGCGTTCTTGCCGTGTTGGGAAAGGCGGGATCGGGAAAAACTGTCCTGCTGTCTGAACTTGCAAAATCGTTAGAGACAGCTGGCGTTTCGGTTCTGTCCGGGGATTATGAACCCAAAACGAGCGTGGATCGCCGCTCGTTGGCGATTTTGGCGCCGACAAATAAGGCCGCCAGCGTTCTGCGCGCACGAGGCATCCAAGCAACCACAATTCATCGTATTCTCTATATCCCCGTCTATGATCCTGAATATGAGATGATAGCGGAATGGTTGATTGGAAACAAAGAGCGTCCAAAGCTAGAAAACATCGCCGACGAGGCGTTGGAGAGGGCCCATCGTTTTTACCAAAACCACAAATCAATACCTGGAGCTTTGGCGGCGGCTGGCCTAAGGGGATCAGACTTCATCTCTGGTTGGAAGCGTCGCGAAGATCCGCTAGATATTGGTTTTGTCGATGAGGCATCGATGCTTGATGATCGGCAATTCGAAGATTTGCAGGAAATTTTTTCCACGTTGATCTTGTTTGGTGATCCGGCCCAGCTAGCACCTGTAAACCAATCGGGCTTCATGTCTTTTGATAAATTGGCTGAGCCGCAGAAAAAGGTACTAACGCGCATCCATCGTCAGGCCGAGGGCAATCCTATTCTAGACTTGGCGCATGCTCTAAGCGATGAGAATTTGGGTTTTGAAGCGTTTGAGCGCAAAATAGAAGAGATCGCGCAGACTGATGAACGTGTCGTTGTTGCGCCGCGTGTTGATGCCGATTTGATGCCCCGATCCCCTGTGTTGGTCTGGCGCAATGCCACGCGTGTGCGCCTTATTACCGCCTTTCGTAGGGCACATCATGCGCCAGAAGATCGCCTGTTATCGGGTGAGCCCCTGATTTGCGATGGGATCGAATTGCCGTTGAAACATCGCAAAAAACGTCTGGATCTGGAAGCGCGCGGTCTGATTAAAGGCGCGCAGGTTATTTTCTTGGGCGAAGGACGAAAGCCTGGATTTTCACGCCTTCATGTCTTGGGCGCAGATGATCCGCAGGTCTCCGCCGCTTCCATAATCAAAATCGAAATCCCTGATCAGGAAGAACCATATATTCCTTTTGCAGCGCGCATGGGGGCTGCATTTGTGCATGGGGCGGCTTGTACAATCCATAAAGCGCAGGGGTCCCAATGGGATACCGTTCAGGTATTTGCTCCAGATCTTTATGCCGCGTCCAATGCTGGCCGTATTGAGGCAGGAATTCCCCTATGGAAGCGCTTGGCCTATGTGGCAATCACCCGCGCAGCAGAACGCTTAGTATGGGTAACACGCTATAAAATTTCGCTCCCAGAAGCGCCCTTAAATACCGATGATTTGCGGAGCGAACAAGCGCGTCAAATTGTGCTTGAAGCCGATCCAACTGATTAACATCAAAACACGATGTTCAACATCGTGAGGGAAACGATTAAGAATAGGATCGTCATAATTCCGCCTGCCTTAATAAAATCAGCGACGCGATATCCAGCGGGCCCCATGATCAAGGCGTTAACCTGATGGGTTGGAATTAAGAAGCTGTTAGATGTTGCAATAGCAACCGTGAGGGCAAAAATCGCGGGATCACCCCCAGCTGCGATTGCAATCGATACGGCTAAAGGCACCAATAAAACCGTTGCCCCGACATTTGACATAACAAGCGTGAAAATCGTGGCGAGAATGGCAACACCGGCCTGCAATGCCCAAAGCGGCCAACCATCGAGCAGGGCCAACACCTGCGCGGCGATCCATTCCGCCGTTCCTGTCGATTGCACGGCCTGTCCCAATGGAATCAAACTTGCGAGCAAAAACACGGTATTCCAACCGACAGCACGATAAGCCTCGTCAATGCTTAGAACGCGGCTACCGATCATGCCAACAGCGCCGACCAAAAGGCAAAGTGACAGGCGAATGTCGGTAAACAAAATCATGCTCAAGGCAATCAGGAAAAAGAGAACGGCGTAACCCAATTTACGTGGGCGCATCTCTTCTTGAGGGAAATCGGACGTGACAATCACAAAGTCTTTGTCAGACTTAAGACGCGCCAATGCCTCCCATTGCGTTTGAACGACTAACGTGTCGCCCGCTTGGAAATTGATTCGAGAGATCAGCGTTGCTTGGTGATCTTCTGTTTCAACATGGGAAAATGTTTCTTCTGCGCGGTGAATGGCCAAGAGCGATAGGCCGTAGGCTTTGCGCAATCTAACATCCAAAGACGACTTCCCAATCAAGCTGCTGTTTGGCGGGACAACTATTTCTGCAACGCCTGCTTTTGTTGGAACGAATTCCTCTGCAAACACCTCAAGGTCTGGTAGAGCGTGAAGGCCATAGTCCTCACAAATCTCTCCAATGACAGCCTTCGACCCCATGATAGCCAAACGGCAGGGCGGCGTAATTTCGGTATCAACGGGCGGGCCAACCCATCGACGACCATTGTGATAAGTGCCGATGATATAGACATGATGCGCGTCCATTACGTCGCCTAGGGTCTCCCCCAAAAGGATCGAACCCTCCGGCACCATCACTTCGACAATATCTGCGTTCAGGCCATAGCTGCGCTTCAGGTAATCTTTCATCGATTGACCGGAAGAGGTGCTGTCTCGTTGATCGATTTTGGGAAGTACAAAGCGCCCAAAGACCACAAAATAAACGATGCCTGTGAGGATAAGCGCAAAGCCAATGGGTGTAACGGAGAAGAGCTCAAAGGGCTTCATTTGCAGCTCTGCTGGTAAATCCGCGTTCGAGCTTTGGATAAGGTCATTAAGCAGGATCAGGGGCGATGATCCCACCATCGTCATCGTTCCGCCCAAGATCGCACAAAAACCCATAGGCATAAGAAGGTGGGACAGGGGTATCTCTGTCCGCGCAGAAATTCGACTCGCCACCGGCAAGAAAAGAGCCGCCGCACCGACGTTTTGAAGAAAGCTAGAAATGAACCCAACTGAGCCCGATAGGACGGGCACGATACGTGCCTCGGTCGAGCCGCCGATTTTTAAAATTTTGGCAGCGACCGTATTCATCAATCCCGTTCGATCGAGACCGGCGCCAATGATCATCACCGCGATGATCGAGATAACCGCGTTCGAGGCGAACCCATCAAAAAGATGATTGATATCGGCAAGTCCACCAAGCCCAGGAACATAAGAAAGAACGCCAAGGATAACCATGACCAGAATGGCGGCCAAATCCACACGAACGATTTCGGAGACAAAAAGAAAAACGGTGAACCCAAGCAGAGCCAGAACAGCGATCATTTCGCTTGTGAGGGCTATATCGGTCACTTGGGTCTGCTCCTTGAAATTGCGCCCCCTATAGACCCAAGATAGCTGATTTGACAAGCAGGCATTAAAGCAGCTTTTGCATCAATATCGCATCCGTTTTTGTGCCGTCTTTCTTCGAATAATAGGCCGGTAGTCTGCGAATGGCTTCAAAAGAAAACCTCTCGTAAAATTTTAAAACCGTGTGATCGCTAGCATCGACCTCCAGTAGTATTTTTATTGCACCTCTTTCATGTGCAGCCTGTTCGAATTTATTCATTAAATCGCTTCCCAATCCGTTGCCTTGATGCGCAGGCTCGATTGCGATCATTTGAAGGTCACATTCTGGGGCAATAACTTGTCCCAAGGCAAAGCCATGATCACTTGAAACAAAAAGAGTTGCGGGCTTAGCTAAGAGTACCTCGAACTCTTCCTCAGTCCAATTTCTGGCGTTTGGAAAGGCTTGCTTGTGTAGCTTTGAAAGCGCCTGAGGTGTCATGAAAGGAGCGTGATGCCAGTTGGCTTGGCTGGGGCGGCATCGGGGGGGCTGATATAGAGCGGGGCAGGGGGTGGAAATTCCTGTCCAAGGTTGGACGCCACAATTTTACCAGTGTTTTCAATGAGTTGAGAAATATTGATATCGGTGAGTGGGTCGACAACTTCCGCTTCTGGTACCATACACGGGGCGGCTAAAGTTGCGCTGTCCGAAAATTCTTGAGTGTATAGATACCCTTTCCGCGCTTGAAGAACGATATTCACATTTCCTTCGGTACCCCACGCTAAAGCTTCAAACCGAGATACACCGACAACGGGAATTTCAAGGGCAAGCCCAAGTCCACGTGCTGCTGAAACAGCTATCCTTAGACCTGTAAAATTGCCCGGACCCGTTATTACTCCAATGGCTGCAAGATCACGCCAGGTGAGTTGGTGCTTTTCAAGCAAAGCCTCGCAGATCGGCATGAGCTCTTCAGCTTGCCCTTTCGGCATCTCTTCGATCTGCGTCTCAATGATTTCATTTCCCACGGCCAAACAGGCCGCGCAATAGGGGCCTGATGTGTCAAAGCTGAGGATGTGGGGCTTAGGCGGCAACAGGGCGAACCTCTGTCACCTCCGGAATGTAATGGCGCAGAAGATTTTCAATGCCCATTTTCAGCGTGACGGTTGAAGAGGGGCAGCCCGCACAGGCGCCCTGCATATGAAGATAAACGACACCGCGTTCAAAACCGTGAAATGTGATATCGCCACCATCTTGGGCAACGGCGGGACGAACGCGAGTATCCAAAAGCTCTTTGATCTGAGAGACGATTTCGGCGTCTTCACCATCATAATTCTCTGCATGGCCACCACTTGTCTCGCCATCTAGTGCGGCATCCCCAGATTGGAAATGTTCCATGATCGCGCCAAGCAGGGCAGGTTTGATGTGATCCCATTCGGCGTCGTCGCTTTTTGTCACGGTGATAAAATCAGGGCCAAGAAAGACGGCTGTTGCACCCTCAACTGCAAAAATACGCGTTGCAAGCGGAGAGCTGTCGGCGCTTTCCGCTGATGGAAAATCGGCTGTTCCCGTTCCCAAAACTGCCTGACCGGGTAGAAATTTAAGGGTCGCTGGGTTTGGGGTCGATTCTGTTTGAATGAACATCACGCAATTCCTTTGAGCTTGCTCCTAAATTAAGGTTGCGATCAGGGGAAGTCAACGTTTTAGAATGGTTCTAAAATCAAGTTTTGCGGAGCGCATCGCTGATACGGCGATAAAATTTGAGAGTCTCCACCGCGACAATACCGTTTCCATCTCGGAAGTTTAAATCGGTAGCATTTTGTACCAAAACCAGATCGCTGTTTCGATTAACATAGATCATTTGACCGTAAATGCCGATCGCGTAGAATTCACCCTCTTCAGCATTCTCCGGCCGCCACCAATGCATTCCATAATCAGATAGATTGTCGGGTGTTCCTTGGATTTTTGGATACCCATCGAGGGGCGAAATTTCCAACACCTGTTCAATCCATTTGGCAGAGACAATTTGTTTGCCATTCCATTTTCCAACGCGCCGCATCATTTCACCGATACGCGCAAAATCACGTGTGCAGAAATTAAATCCACCCAAAACGAAGGCCTCGCCCAAACTATCGGTAATGCAATGGGGGGCAGCCTGAAATCCCATCGGTGCGATCAGATACTCTTGGTAAAGATCGGCAATGGGTCGCCCAGTTAAAGCGCGCAAAGCCATCCCAATGACGTGGGTGTCGATAGATACATAATGCCGCCAAGTATTAGGGGTGAATTCCCGCTTAAGCGTCGCGGCAAATGCATCCATTGAACCGCCTACGCCAAGGATGCGTCCCATTTTATTAATATCGGAATGATAATCGATGTAATCTTCGTTGAATTCCACACCGCTTGACATGTTTAGAAGGTTTCGAAGGGTGACGCCTTCATATCCGCTGCCAACAAGCAGCGGCACAAGCGGCGTGACAGGTTGGTCCAACTGGGCAGCCTGAATTTGCTTCTTGTCAATCAATATTCCAACAAGAAGCGCGATCAATCCCTTTGACACGGACCATCCAATTCGGAGATCTTCCGCAGCAGTATCTTGGTAGTAATTTTCAAATAAGATGGCGCCTTTTTGCAACGCCATAAAGGCCGTCAATTGACGGTCATATTTATGCGCGCCGAAGCCTGCATCTTTTAGAATTTTTGAAAATTCCTGTTTGCGCGCTTTAGAAGCTTCATTGAGCGGGCTGGCTTTTGCTGGGTCAACTTGGAAACTAACGGTTTCAAAAAGCGCTTTAGTGGACGAAAAGTTTTTGACGACCTTTTGGGGGTGAAACATAGAATTCACCCGCAACAGACGGCGCAAGCCCTTTACGTCTGCGCGAAGCAGACGACCCCCAACAGCCCGAGCCGTGTCAAGTAATTGCGCGGTATCCATGAGCTATTTGCTGAACTTATCCATGAGCTTTTGCAAGGGTGACCGCGCGTCCAAATCGGCAGGTTCATCGACTTTTTTCGGCTTTGGTTCAGGGTGTGGATTTTTAGCTGGTTGAGGGCCAAGATCTTGCAGCAATTTGGCCCCATCTAGATTGGCAAGATGATCAAAACTAGCAGGTAAGTCGCGGATCAGGTCATTTATCCATGCCTGATCGGCTTTTGCAAAATCAGATAGCACGTAGTTTGAAACCAAGCGTTTGTCGCCAGGATGACCAATGCCCACGCGCAACCGCCAAAAATCGGCGCCAATATGTTGGGTGATGGACCGCAAGCCGTTATGTCCCGCATGCCCGCCGCCCTTTTTCAGCTTCAATTTGCCGGGCGGTAAATCCAATTCATCATGGATGACCAAGACATTCTGAGAAGTGGATTTGAAGAATTTCATTGCAGGCTGAACAGAGTCACCTGAAAGGTTCATAAAGGTCTGAGGTTTCAAAAGCAGGATCTTTTGACTGCCCACCTTACCTTCACTTATTTGCCCCTGAAACTTACTGCGCCAAGGCGAAAAGCCAGCGGTGTCGGCCAATGCATCCAAAAGCATGAAGCCAATATTATGGCGGTTCTTTTCATATTTTTTGCCTGGGTTCCCGAGGCCAACAATAAGGCGCATGCAAAGTCTCCTGCAGGTTCCATATCAGCTTGGAACAATCGCGCAAAGAAAAAGCCCGCAGGGTTGGTGCGGGCTTAAACAATTCATAGTGGGGGCAAGGTTTATTCTTCGCCGCCTTCTTCTTCTGCTGGGGCATCAGCTTCTGCTGCTGCTTCACCTGCATCTTCGCCTTCTGCACCTTCTTCGTCAGAGGGTTCTGGCTCGACTTCAACTTTAGGCGCGGCAATATTCGCAATCGCGAAGTCACGATCCATAATGATTGGACGAGATCCTTCAGGAAGGGTCACATCAGAGATTGAAAGCGCATCGCCGATTTCCATCTTGCTGATATCCACATCAACCTGATCAGGGATATTGCCCGCAGTAACCATCAATTCGATCTCTGCGCGGATAACGGTAAGAACACCGCCCATTTTCAAGCCAGGACATTCTTCTTCGCCGTGGAAAACCACAGGAATGTTCATGTTGATCCGGCTGTCACGCTTCAGACGCAAGAAATCGATATGCGTCGGAAGGTCTTTAACCACGTCGCGTTGCACACCACGGCAAACAGCACGAACGTCTTCTTCACCTTCGATTTGAAGGTTGAAAAGCGTCGCCATAAAGCCGCCGTCTTTGAGCATTTTGAATAGCTTGTTGAAGGGGATAGATACGGGCATTGGGTCTTGACCGCCGCCGTAAACAACACCTGGTACAAGCCCGTCTCTGCGTGCTTGACGGGCGGCCCCCTTGCCTGTCCCCGTACGTGGTGTCAGTGTAAGATCAGGAATTTTTCCTGCCATGACAAATTCTCCGTTTTGTTAAGGCTCTCCTCCAAGGGTGTAGAGCCGATGAATGCGCCCCTTTAGAGCCGATTGAGGGGGATGTGAAGGGGTAAATTTGTAAAAAAGTGACCGCTTACGCGGTCGCGAGATTAGCAGGCGAAATGGCTTTCGCCTGCGGTAACGCTTTAAAGCCAGTGATCCGAGAAATCGCGGGGGATGAGCAGGTGGTCGCGGCTCATATCATGGATGTTACGCTCGCCCGACAAAGCCATGCTGGTGGCCATTTCTTTGTGTAAAACTTCAAGCGCTTTGGTCACCCCCGTTTTGCCCATGGCACCTAGGCCATAAACAAAAGGACGGCCCACATATGTGCCTTTTGCTCCCAATGCCATCGCTTTCAACGCATCTTGACCAGAACGTATCCCGCTATCGAGGTGGATTTCGATTTTATCGCCAACAGCATCTACGATTGCGGGTAGGGCGCGAATGGAAGAGATTGTGCCGTCCAACTGGCGCCCGCCATGGTTGGATACCACAATCGCATCCGCGCCAAGCTTGACCGCCATCTTCGCATCCTCGACATCCATGATGCCCTTAAGGATAACTTTACCGCCCCACATATCCATTAGCTCTTTGACACGGTTCCAATCGAGCGCTGGATCGAGCACTTTGGAAATCCAATCTACGAAAAGGTCGGGTCTATCGACACCCTTCGCATGCCCAATGACATTGCGAAATGTACGACGCTTTGTGCCGAGCATGCCGAGACCCCAGCGCCATTTGGTAGCGAGGTTGATCATATTTGACATCGTGGGTTTGGGCGGTGCCGAGAGGCCATTTTTGAGGTCTTTGTGCCGTTGCCCCATGACTTGCAGATCAAGCGTGATAACAATTGCGGAACAATGCTTGCGTGCGCGGACCATCAGGCGTTGCATGAAGTCATCATCTTTGAGCGTGTAGACTTGGAACCAGAACGGCTTGGTGGTATGTTCGGCGACATCCTCGATTGAGCAAATTGACAAGGTGGAAAGTGTGAACGGCACACCAAATTTCTCGGCCGCCTGTGCGGCTTTAATCTCTCCATCTGCATGTTGCATGCCGGTAAGTCCAACAGGCGCAAGTGCGATGGGCATGGTGACATCTTCACCGATCATTTGCGTTTTCAATGACGGGTGGCGCATATCGCGGGCAACGCGCTGCTTCAGATACAGCTTTTGAAAGTCAGATGAGTTTTCAAAAAAAGTTTGCTCAGACCACGATCCCGTTTCCGCGTAGTCGTAAAACATCCGAGGTACGCGCCGCGCATAAAGTCGCTTCAAATCATCAATATTCGTAATGATTGGCGCCATTAAGAATGCGCACCATCCGCGAGGCTTTCAACAAATTTCAAAATATCTGCGGGGCTTTCGCCATCTCCCATACGGGAAACGATGGCGGAGCCGACCACGGCGCCATCTGCGACTTTCGCCATGGCCGCTGCATCTTGAGGCGTTTTGATACCAAAGCCAACGCATACAGGTAGGTCGGTTTGCTCTTTGATACGTGCCACCTCTTTGCCGACGGTTTCTGGGCTTGCGGAGCCTGCGCCTGTAATACCTGTAATTGCGACATAGTAAATAAAACCCGATGTGTTGGGTAAAACCTTTGGTAATCGACGATCATCGGTCGTTGGGGTCATGAGGCGAATGAAGTCGATACCAGCGGCTTGTGCGGGGATGCACAGCTCTTCATCTTCTTCAGGCGGCAGGTCAACGATGATCATGCCATCAATGCCCGCTTCTTTGGCATCGCTAAGGAATTTGTCGACGCCATAAGAATAGATCGGGTTGTAATATCCCATCAACACAATTGGCGTTTCGTCATTGTTTTTTCGAAAATCACGGACCATCTGAAGCGTCTTGGCAAGGGTCATGCCTGCTTCTAGGGCTTGTTGGCCTGCGACTTGGATTGTGGGACCATCCGCCATAGGATCGGTGAAAGGTGCACCCAACTCGATTATATCAACGCCCGCATCAGGAAGCCCTGCAATGACTTCGGCAGAAACCGCTTCATTCGGGTGCCCCGCCATTACATAGGATACAAAAGCGGATTTGCCTTCGGCTTTTAGTCGATCAAAGGTTGCGGAAATACGGGTCATGTGGTCACCAAAAATTACTCTCTTGTCCTTTGAAAGAAATCAACGCTGAAATCAATGCTAGACTTGAATGAAAGCGGGGGTTAAGTCGCCCTCGATCAAATCATAGGCAATATTATGGGCTTTAAGACCGGTATCGTTGGCTTGCCAAATGTGGGTAAATCAACGCTGTTTAACGCACTGACCAAAACAGCAGCGGCGCAGGCTGCGAATTTTCCATTTTGTACAATCGAGCCGAATGTTGGCGAGGTTTCTGTGCCGGATACAAGGCTTCAAAAACTGGCAGAGATAGCAAATAGTGCAAATGTGATCCCCGCACGCATGACCTTTGTTGATATTGCCGGGCTGGTCAAAGGCGCCTCTAAAGGCGAAGGATTGGGCAACCAATTTTTGGCCAATATTAGGGAATGTGATGCGATTGCTCATGTGCTTCGCTGCTTTGAGAACGAAGATGTCACCCATGTCGATGGGCGCGTGAATCCTATTGAGGACGCAGAGGTTATCGAAACAGAATTGATGCTTGCGGATCTCGAAAGCATCGAGAAGCGCCAAGCCAATCTGTCCCGCAAGATAAAAGGTAATGACAAAGACGCAAAAGCGGAATTCGATATATTAGAGCGGGCAAAAATTGCCATTGAGGCGGGTAAACCAGCGCGCAGTGTGGAGCTGGCCGAAGATGAGGTGAAGCTTTGGAAGCAATTGACCCTGCTTTCTTCTAAACCCGTTCTTTACGTCTGCAATGTTGAAGAAGAAAATGCTGCAAAAGGGAACGCGCATTCCGAAGCCGTTGCCAAAATGGCAGCCGACCAAGGCGCTGCGAGTGTTGTCATTTCTGCCGCCATTGAGGAAGAGATTAGCCAACTTGAGGCCGAAGAGGCAGACATGTTCCTTGAAGAGCTGGGGTTGTCAGAGGCAGGGTTGGACCGGATGATCGCGGCTGGATATGGACTGTTGGAACTGCAGACTTATTTCACCTGTGGACCCAAGGAAACACGTGCTTGGACCGTTCGCAAGGGGGCCACAGCGCCGCAAGCCGCTGGGGTAATTCACACAGATTTTGAACGTGGCTTTATTCGTGCAGAAACAATCGCCTACGATGATTTCATCGCTCATAATGGCGAGGCGGGCGCAAAGGATGCGGGTAAATTACGCGCAGAAGGGAAATCCTATATCGTTCAAGATGGCGATGTGATGCATTTTCTGTTTAATACATAAACTATTAATAGTCTCTTCATCCCCCATTAAGGATTCTGAACACATTCTTACTTCCGTGGGAAATGGAAGTGGAGTGTGTCGATGGCCTCTTTGGTGGAGCTATCTTCTTTATTTACGGAAATTGATTTACCGGGAGGTTCGCTGGATTTCAGCGGCCTTTCGGATCTCGTAATTTTTGAAGAGCAAGGTGTAACCTATTTACTAACAGCCGCAGAAGCAACGGGACGCCTACATCTATTTGATATCAGCGGTGCTGTGACACCAAATCTACTCGATACAATTGAACCAAGCTCAAACTCGGGAACGGACACAGTGGGGCATCTGAACCATTTCCAAGCAGGTGGTCAGGGCTATGTTTTAGCTTCGGGGAGGTATGAAGATCACGCCACGTTAATCGAAAATAACCCTGGCCTCTTTGGGACACCTATTGAGATTTCGGGCGACGCGGGCATCTACGCGAATTTCACCCAAACCATGAGCGTGAATTTTGACATAAATGACTATGTGATAGCGGCGAAGCGAAACACCGGCGGGTTCACAATTTATGACTTAGAGAGTGATCTGTCGATGGATTTAGAGGCGCAGGTTAGTGATACAGGGGCGCTTGCGCTTGGGGATGTGTCGGCGATGGCTCATATCCATAATGGCCCAAGCGCTTATTTGTACTTTGGTTCTGCCCTTGATGACGGGATCGACATCTACAGCCTCGGGCGAAAAGGCGCCTTGGCACATATCGATACCATCAGACCTTGGGAAACTTCTGGCTTTGATGCGATACAGGATTTTCAAACCTTAAGTGTCGAAGGGCAAAACTATCTAATCGCCGCAGGTGCAGGGACAAGTAGCTTAACCGTTTTTGAAGTTCATCAATCTGGAAATTTGTTTGAAACCAATCACTTAATAGACGACCTTAACACCCGCTTTGGTGGCGTGCGCGATATCGATCACGTCAGCGATGGCTGGCGCGATTTTATTGTTGCGGGTGGTGGTGACGATGGCATCACGGTTTTTGAGTTTTATGCCAACGGCACCATGTCTGCGGTCGCAAACTTGGCTGATGATTTTGGTACAGCGCTTGCAAATGTATCCTCGGTTCAGGGGGCAGTGATTAATGGCAATATCGAAGTCTTTGCAGGAAGCGATAGCGAGCATGGGATCAGTCGATTTGAGTTTACTCCCGATCTTTTTGTAAATCGATTTATCGCCAACGACATCGCACTTCCAGAAGGGCAGTTGAATGTCACAATTGGATCAAACAAAAACGACCAAATATTTGGCCAGCAGCTGTCCGACTTTATCAAAGGTGGGAAAGGGGATGATCGGCTAGACGGCGGATTGGCGCGTGATTGGTACTATGGCGGTCCAGGCGCTGATACCTTTGTGTTTCGACCCGATGCAATCGCAGACCAAATCGACGACTATGAACATGGGCTCGATATCATCGATTTATCGGCTTATCCCTTGGTCGGAGAAATGGAAGATATCTCCTTGGAATCTCGAAGATGGGGCGGGATTGTCCATGTGAATGGCGAGATGATAATTGTAAAAACCCACGATCTGGCCCGTATTGAAACACATGAATGGAGTGAGGCTGATTTTATTTTTTAGTGGCGCTCTATTTGTTTGGATTGTTCATTCGTGCATTCAAGCTCGTTTTCTGCATTGCTTTTGACGTAGCGCTTGAGCAATTGGATATAAAATAGCAGATCGTTTTCGGTGTCCATTAGTCGTTGATTTTTAGCGCCTAAAAACTCTTCTTTTCCTTCTGCAAATCCATCGATCGCTTGATCAACGGATTTCGATATTGGGGCAAGGATGTCGCGTAGGTTTGATGTCGCCAACGAATCTTCCGCTGTGATATTTGGAAAATCATAGCTCGTCTTGCTTCGCATAACTTGCTGCAAGGATCCGATCAGGTATTTAAAGCCTACCATAAGGTGGCGTTTTTTGTTCTTTGATTTGTGCGCAAGAATGCGCATTCGACCCATCGCCAAGCCAGGCGTTGAATACATTGTATCCTTTGAAATGAAAAAGGACTGCGATTGATCAATTTGGCGTAAAAAGGCGAGCAGATAATCCACAAAATCAGCAGTCAGAACATCTTGAAGGCTGTTTTTGTCGTAGAAGGTGATGCGGTGCTTGAACTCTTGCTGATGCACAACAATGGATCGAATTTTCACATCCCCACTTTCGTCATCAACGGAAACCTGCAACGAAAACATATCGGATGCATCATTGGCTTCTGCTGATTTAACCTCTGGGGCTTTGATGGCAGTTTCCAATCCCATTAGGTCAACAATGGCTGTTGAGAGGATGGGCCGTGATTAAGCAGATTTTTGGCTTGGCTCGTAGCCCGATCAAGTAGCAACAGGCGAAACAAAAGCTCATCTCGTTTCTTGGAAATTTCCGCCAACCGATCGCGCGCAATAATATCATGATTTGTCGCCATGATCTGTTCGTGCGAGTGAGTGATGTCATAGGTCCGGTTGGCAACCGTCTCTAATGTTTCCACTGCAATATCCGTTGTGGCAGAGAGTACTGGAGATTTCATCGGAGCAAAAAGGCTACGCGCCTCGCCAAACATGCGCACAAAGGTCAAATAACTGGTTTGGCCGTTTAACTTGTTGGGGACGTTCACCATTTGCAGCTCTTCAAAACGAACCTGTTCTAGGTTCGCAGCGTAGTCTGGATAAGCATAGACCATGCTGCGCTCAGTTAGTTTCGATAGCGCCTCTTTGAGCTGCTCGACGAAATCAGGCGCAAAAACATTGCTGATTTTGCGCTTTACCTTCGAAGGTGTAATGCGATGGCGCATGCGATCGCGCAACAGATCGAATGTCGCCAATTTTGGCTCTACGCCGAGTTCATCGGTTACCAACTTGATCGTTAGCGAGGTGGAAGGTTGCGCGTCAGTCATTCTAGAAGATTTTATTAATATTACTTCTTACTATCGTAACGAAGGTTAATGTTTTCTTAACGGCGCGAACGCAGCGCAACACAAAGCTGTCACCAATGGACAGCTCTCCGTGCAAAGAATCTACTTTGACGGCGAGAACTCAGGTTTTCTTAGTAGCGGGTGTCAGGGCAATTTGCAGACCCAGCGTGGTGTTCTGAAAATCTTGAAAGGGCATGATATTCAGCGTGTAGGCTTTGCCCATTGCGGTGACCTCTGAAATATACGGTTCGCGCAGGTGCAGCGCCTCACTACAAAGGGTTAGAAGCGATGGAAAATTCTTTGGCGCGTTGATTTGAGCCAAATGTAACCCCGCTGACGGAATATTCTGAATATCAAAAAAGGTGCGAGCCTTTTTGGAAAGTCGTTGGATGATTAACGCGGTATCGACGATTAGCAGCGGATAGCCAGAATGCTCTAAGATCGAAGATAGCTCGGAAGTTACTTTTTGTAACTCGGTTGCATTGACCTGCATCTCTTCATTGACGGTAATAAGTTCTTCATTAGTCGATTGAAGTTCTTCGTTAGAGGTTTCAAGCTCTTCATTTGTGGCTTCCAACTCTTCATTTGTTGATTGCATTTCTTCATTCACAGATTGCATTTCTTCGTTGGAGGTTTGTAGCTCTTCAATCGTTTGCTGTAAAACTTCGCGCGCAGATTCCATGTCTGCTTCCATTTGCTGAATATATTTCTGTTCTTCTCCGTCACGCATGGTTTTTGCAGGTTGGGCAAACTTATCCTCTGATCGGCGTTCCAAGGCGAAAAGTACGTGATCTTCGCCCCCCGTTGTACTTACAATTGGAAAGGCGCGAAGTCGGACACGCTCAACTGCCGTTTCAGAGAGTTTGTGCCAACGACCGACGCGCGTTTCTTTTTGTTTTAGCGTGATCGAAACCATGCTGCTGGCTTCATCATTTAGCCCCTGTCGAAGAATGCGGGTAGAAAGTTGCAATCCTGAATTTTCAGAGACACGAACAATATCCGAAATTTCACCAAAGACGCGAACAATTTGGTTGGTTTTGGTTGAGATGAATCCATCGGGTGCGACGCCACGCGCCAGCGAGTCGAAAAGCTTAAGATCATCATCGACAGCCTTTTGCTGGCTTGTTTTTTTAGTTGGTAAATTTCGCGGGGTTAGATGCGAGCTTACCTGACCGACCTCTTTAAATTGCGGTTGGCGCATAATGCGCTTGGTAAAAATTTTGTCGCGCCCATCAAGAACTTCGAAGCTATTTTGCATATTTCCGATGGTTTCAGAATTGCCTAAGAACAATAAGCCGGCTGTATTGAGGGCATAGTGAACACGTCCAAGGACACGCTCCTGTAAATCAGAATTGAAATAAATCAATACGTTACGAAGGCTTACGAGATCTACATTATTGAAAGGTGCGTCTTCGGTCATGTTATGTGTGCTGAATAGGACGACATTGCGAATGGGCGCTTTCACATGGATGGAGTTTCCGTGCACCTCGAAATATTTCTGAAACAACCGCTTGGGAATATCATTCACCGCCGCGATGGGATAAATCCCACGACGCGCAACATCGAGTGCGCGATCATCAATATCAGATGCAAATATTTGCAATCGTGCCTTTGAAAGAGCTTCCATACCCCCCAATGCTTCGGCGAAAAGAATGACGATCGAATAGGCCTCTTCACCTGTTGCACAACCAGCAACCCATACCCGAAACGGACCATTTCCACGTTGTGCCGTCATTGTTTGGATCATTTCGGCGAGTTGTTCGAACTGTTTAGGATCGCGAAAAAAGCGTGTTACCGAAATAAGAAGGTCATGGAAAAGCGCCTTAACCTCTGAAATATTTTCGCGGCAGAATTTGACGTAATTATCAAACTCATCCACACCCAGCGCGACCATGCGGCGCGCCACGCGGCGACTAACTGTGTTTTCTTTGTAGTCACCAAAGTCCACACCCGTTGTTGATCGAAGGATTTGCACTAGGTCGCTGTTACGTGATGGGGTGTCGTTAAGATTTCGTAAACTCTCGAGATTGCGCGGTGTGGCCAATATTTTTCCCAAATGTTGGCCGATCTGTACCGGCGAGAGTATCAAATCGATACTGCGCGTTTCTTGGGCCGCACTTGGCATACCGTCATATTTCGCGGATTTAGAATCTTGAGCAATTGTAATACCACCGGCTTCGCGGATGGATTGAACGCCATAGCTGCCATCGCTTCCTGTGCCAGACAGGATAATGGCCACAGATTTTTCTGCCTGGTCTTTCGCTAAACTATCAAAAAGCCGATCTGCTGAAGGTTTCGGCGTGGCGGGATGGCCAATTGGATCTTTTAAGACGAGCATGCCACCTTCAACCAGAACGTCCTTGTTTGGTGGGGTGACATAAATGGTGTCAGGCGTTGGGGTCATGGGCGAAGATAATTCTTCAACGTCCAATTGGGTTTCCCTTGAAATCAGGGTGGTTAGCAAACTTTTGTGGGTCGGCGACATATGTTGCGCGATGATGTAGATGGAATTGGCTTTTTTAGGCAAGTTCTGTGCTAAGAGCGATACCGCCTCTAATCCCCCAGCAGAGGCAGCAATTCCAACATAAAAGGGTCGCCCATCAAGGATATCAGCCGGTTCGATTTCGCCTTTTGAAAATTCCTTTTGAGCCTCAGAAAACTGATTTTCCGTCGTGTTCTTAGCCACTATTCCCCCTTGGTGCAAAAATGCGATGTTTGAAATTTACCAAGAGCAGTGTTTATCATCTTTAACGATAACGCAATTATAAAATAAACGTTAAAGTTGCAATTTGAAAATCAACTAGACTTCTTGAAATTGAGGGAGTTTGGAGAGTTGGGGATGAATGATGTGGCGCACCCGACAGGATTCGAACCTGTGACCTCTGCCTTCGGAGGGCAGCGCTCTATCCAGCTGAGCTACGGGTGCCTGAGCGTTCGAATAGACGAAAGCCTGCGTGACATCAATTCTTATTCATGCCAGATTGCGCGCGAAAATTAGGGAATAAATACCATGAGCTTTAATGCATTAGTCGTCCGCAAAGAGGGAGAAGAGAAACCCAGTGCTTCTGTGGAACAAATCACGTTGGAAGATTTGCCAGAAGGCGACGTGACCGTTGCAGTGGAATATTCAACGGTGAACTACAAAGATGGTCTTTGCATTGGACCTGGTGGTGGATTGGTACGCAATTATCCACATGTTCCTGGCATCGATATGGCGGGAACCGTCGAAGCCTCCGATGATGCGCGCTACAAACCAGGCGACCGCGTGGTTTTGACGGGTTGGCGTTACGGCGAAGTTCATTGGGGCGGTTATGCCCAAAAAACGCGGGTAAAAGGCGATTGGTTGGTTTCTTTGCCTGACGCTCTTTCTACAAAGCAGGCAATGGCAATTGGCACGGCTGGGATCACGGCGATGTTTTCTGTCATGGCCCTTGAAGAGCATGGTCTTGCCCCTGATCAAGGCCCAGTATTGGTCACAGGAGCAGCAGGTGGTGTCGGATCTGTTGGGACTGCAATATTATCAAATCTGGGCTATGAAGTGGCCGCAGTTACGGGGCGCCCCGAAGCTGCAGAATACCTAAAAAGCCTAGGGGCGACACAAATCGTACCGCGCGAAGATGTGGCCGAAACTGTGAAACGCCCACTAGAGACGGAAACTTGGGCCGGTTGTATTGATGCGGTGGGTGGCGACATGTTGGCGCGGGTCTTGGGCCAGATGAGATATGGTGCATCGGTTGCCGCAGTAGGTCTTGCAGGCGGCGCTGGTTTGCCTGCAACCGTTATCCCTTTCCTTCTGCGTGGGATAAACCTTTTGGGTATCGATTCCGTTATGCGTCCTCGTGAGAGTAGAGAGGCCGCATGGGCTCGCTTGGCCACCGACTTACCTATGGATAAGCTTGAATCGATGATTACGCCAGCGACACTGTCTGACTTACCAAAATTGGGATCAGATATTCTTAAAGGCCAGGTCAAAGGTCGTGTCGTTGTTGATGTGAACGGCTAAAGGTTTTCGCATTTGAAAGCGTAGTCGCATGCCGAGCGCGACATGCCCCTTTAGAAGTTATTAAGAAATTGAAGCCCCGATCATCCCGATGGGGCTTTTTCTTTGGGCGCTGTTGACAGGTTGAGATCGGAGAATTACCAAATATTTGTCTGATGAAATCAGGCTGTCACAGGTTTCTGTGGCTCAGCTGGAAGACCTGCTAAACCGCAACCCATTTGCGATTTTAGGTCGCATTTGCCCAAAGATGAGAAGAACAAACATGTCCGTTAATTTAGACGTTGATTGGGTTCGCGCCCAGTTTCCAGCCTTTGAAGTTCCCGCACTGCAGGGAAAAGCTTTTTTTGAAAACGCAGGCGGCTCTTTTACATCGCGCTTTGTCATCGACCGGCTGACACGTTTTTACACAGAAAGAAAAGTGCAACCTTATGCCGGTTACGAAGCCTCTTCGCTTGGCGGTGCAGAAATGGATGAGGCGCGTTCACGCTTGGCCGCGATGATGGGGGTGGAACCACATCGTATGAATTTTGGTCCATCGACCTCTCAGAACACATATGTTCTGGCTCAAGCGGTTCGTGAATATCTGTCGCCAGGGGACGCCATAATTGTCACCAACCAGGATCACGAGGCAAATACAGGCGTTTGGCGGCGTTTGAGTGATCATGGAATTGAAGTTCGGGAATGGCGTTTAGAGCCAGAAACAGGGTATCTGGATATCGCGTCATTGACCAATCTGTTGGACGAGAAGGTGAAGCTAGTATGCTTTCCGCATTGTTCAAATATTGTGGGCGAAATCAATGACATAGAAGCGATTGTTAAAGTGGTGCATGGTGCCGGAGCTTTCTCTTGTATCGACGGTGTTAGCTACGCACCGCATGGATTTCAAAATGTGGGCGATTTGGGCGCGGATGTTTACATGTTTTCTGCCTACAAGACCTATGGGCCTCATCAAGGGATCATGGTTCTCTCAGATCGCCTAATCGATGCCTTACCCAACCAAGCACACTATTTTAATGCTGGCAGTGCCTATAAGCGTTTTACCCCTGCGGGCCCAGATCATGCACAGATTGCCGCGTGTGCAGGCATGGCGGACTATGTGGATGCGCTTTATGCCCACCATGTGAAAACCGAAGTCTCCGCAACTGAGCGAAATGATGCGGTTCATGATTTGATGCGGGCAGCGGAAATTGACCTGTTGCAACCTGTTTTGGACTATCTGTCCTCCAAAAATTCGGTGCGATTGCTGGGGCCACGGGTGGCGAAAGATAAAGCGCCGACCATTGCGATAATCCCTCAAACGCCGCCAGATGAGTTGGCACAAAAAATGGTTGCCGAAAATATCATGGCAGATGGGGGTGATTTCTACGCCGTTCGCTGCATTGAGGGTCAGGGTGAAGATCCAAAACGTGGTGTCTTTCGTATGAGTTTTGTACACTACACTACGAAAGATGAGGTCGATCAATTGCTCAACGCGCTCGACAAACACCTTTGAACCGCCCGATCATCATTTGGTTCCGGCGCGATTTGCGCCTTTCAGATCATGAAGCGCTAAGCTGGGCGGCTCAATCAGGCCGCCCTATCATTCCCGTATTCATCAATGACGACATTGTTCAATCCCTCGGTGCAGCCCCAAAATGGCGCTTAGGGCTAGCGGTCAAAAAATTTGGGGAAACGCTGGGCAAATTAGGATCAAAGCTGATCCTTCGCAAAGGGGATCCTGTAAAAATTTTGGCCGATCTTGCCGGCGAAACTGATGCCGATACGGTTATTTGGTCGCGTGGCTATGACGCCATGTCCGTTGAGCGGGACAAAAAGGTTAAAGCATCGCTAATTGAGTCAGGTTTGGAGGCGCGCAGCTTCGCCGGGCATCTGCTTTATGAGCCTTGGCATCCAAAGACAAAAGCAGGGGGGTATTTCAAGGTCTATACCCCGTTTTGGCGCAACGTATCTGCCGAATATAAAATCACAGAACCCTTGCGAAAAGTGGTCGATTTGAGACCCTACCAAAACGCCATTCAAACTGAGGCATTGGCTGATTGGGAATTGGGTAAAGAAATGGATCGCGGTGCGAATGTGGTCGCTAATTTCGTGCGCGTTGGTGAAGAGGCGGCGCTGGATCGCTTGGCGCATTTCATAGATGAAAAAGTTGATGGCTATCGAGAGGGGCGCGACTTTCCCGAAGCCAATGCGGTTTCAGGGCTTTCTGAGAACTTAACCTATGGGGAAATTTCGCCGCGACAAATGTATTATGCGGGTTTAATGGCGCGTGATGCAGGAAAATTGGGCGCAGAGCATTTCTTAAAAGAAATCACATGGCGCGAATTTGCCTATCATCTGCTTTGGCATTTCCCCGA
>CAZRFT010000086.1:0-16975 GCA_964599255.1 uncultured Neptunicoccus sp.
GAATTCCGATTTTCATTTTCGTGGGTTCTTTCGATTGCTTAGCGCCCAGATCGGATGCGCCACGGGCTCTTTCGCTTGGAACGCATAGGCTTTGAATATCGCCCAATAGTTCTGGAAATAATAACCGCCATTGCGCCCTAAAAATTTCGCTCTGTGCTGAGAAAACAGTTTGGGTAAATGATACCAGCGCACCATAGGATGGGCATGGTGGGCGGCGTGGTAGTTATTGTTCAAAAAGAGGAATGCCAAAACACCGCGATCTTCGATAATTACCGATCGGCCATTTGCCTGCTCTTCCGCGCGGTGCTCTAGATAGGTTCGAATTTTTAAAACTGACAAGCCAAAATATGCAGCAATAAAATAGGCCCAAAAGGGTAGATCGGAAAGAGAGACCCAATAGACGACAAGGGCAACCGCGGGGATATGCGCCAGCCAAGCAATCGCAACGGATGGATCCCGATGCCCGCGCCAAAGCCGCCAATCTTCAACCATAAAAATGATGTTGCCAACAAACGGTCCCAACAGCATGCGCCCCAAAAGGGTGCTGTCAATTTGGAAAACAAGCTTCAGCCAATTCGGCAACGTGTCCCACATTTCAGGCGCCATATAGTTGCTTTCGGGATCGTCAAAAGGATCGGTTAGGTTCTCATTTTCATGATGCGCCAAGTGCTGGTCGCGAAAGCGCAGATAAGGAATGAAAAGCCCAATGGCAGGAAAAACCAAAGTTTGCGCAAGAAAGGGGTATTTCTGTTCAATCGTGTGAATAAGCTCATGCTGGATAGAGGAATGGAGCGTGATCAACGGAATTAAAATCAGGATCGACAACGCCCAGCCCAAACTAGACGCATAAATCAAAACCAAAGCATATAGCACATAAACCAATGCGAGCAGGCTCATTGTGGGCCATTCATACGCGCACGGCTTCAATGTCCTCGCAGACATAGACAACCTCGTCGATTTATTAAATAGGCGCACCCTATCAGCGCCGAGTGCTTTTCTATCTAAAAATGAGTGTTTAAGAAAGAGTTTTTTGTGCGGCCTGGCGGGCCAGCGCACTGTCGCGATCATTCACGCCCAAGAGGTTTGCAATAAGCCGCATGAAGCCATCTTCTTCAAAATCCCTGTGTCCGTCTGCAAGCGCAATTTTCCAAAGACTTTCAACAAGCCCAAAGCGATGCTCATAATCCACCGCATCTTTAAGGATTTTGGTAAATCGCACATTGTCACCAGCTTTCGCCTCTAACGTGTCGGCGGTCTCGAGTGTTTGGGTGGCTTCTTCCTCAGCTAGCGAGCAAAGACGCATCAATTCTGCATGGATCAAAGCGCGTTCCTCTGTCCCGTAATGCCCATCGGCGCGGGCCAGGCGGATTTGTAAAACCGCCATTGCGACTGGAGGATCGAGGTTTTCTTCCACGGACGCCTGACCGCCAAATGCATTGAGAAGTGATTTGATCATGTCTGACTACCTAGGATCAGACAGGCAAAACGGCAAGTCTCCTTGCCTCACGTTTCTGTTGGGGGAGGCAGATATTGGCAGGGCTGGATTTGGCTGATAAGGCAGGGATCATGTTGGAAACGTTTTTTGCAGCCTTCGCCACGCTATTTGTCCTGATCGATCCGATTGGGGTGACGCCGATGTTTGCGGCATTGACGGCAGGCAATACCACGCAAGAACGCTTGCGGATCGCTTTGCGGGGCGTTGGGGTCGCGGGTGCGCTCTTGGTGATTTTTGGTCTTTTTGGTACGTCGCTTTTGTCGGCACTTGGGATTAGCTTGCCCGCCTTCCGCGTGGCAGGTGGTTTAATGTTGTTCTTGGTGGCGGTTGAGATGCTGTTTCAAAAACGTACCGAACGTCGAGAAAATGAGGCGGATAAAGCGGCCGCTTTGGATGACCCATCCGTCTTTCCACTGGCAATGCCGCTGCTTGCGGGGCCCGGGGCATTGGCGGCGATGATGCTACTGACATCGGGTGCCGAGGGTTCTGCGGTGGCTGGAGTTTATCTGGCCGCAGGCACAGTCCTTTCGATCTCACTCCTTGCCTTTTGGATGACCAGCCCGATTGAACGAGTGCTGGGGGATAGCGGCATTCGGGTGTTGACCCGGGTCTTTGGGATGCTTCTGGGGGCTTTGGCTGTGCAGTTTGTGTTCGATGGTTTGATCGAGATGTGGGAGCAAGTAGTGTAGTGTCCAAGGTTGGACGCTTATGCAACTATCTGATTTTCAATAGTTTTATTTGCAACGAATATTATGCGGTCCCACCATCCACAATAAACAGCGTGCATTCCGCGTTGTCTTGGCGGATTTTTTTGACGGGTTGGTATTCAGGAGCGTTTGCGAACGCGCGCGCTGCGTCCATGTCTGGAAACTCGATAACGACCATGCGGGTCGGCGACCAGAGGTCGGCTTCAAGAACATCCAATTCGCCACCGCGAACGATATATTTCCCGCCATAGCTTTCGGCGATGGGTTTGGCTTTGGCCTTATAAATCTCGTACTGTTCAGCATTTGAGATTTTGGTGTCGACGATCAAATAAGCTGGCATTGTATTCCTTTAGACTAGGCGGGATTTCTCCACCGCAGCACCCACAAAATCCCTAAATAACGGATGTGGCTCGAACGGCTTTGACTTTAGCTCTGGATGATATTGCACGCCGATATACCAGGGGTGATCTTTGGCCTCGACGATTTCGGGCAGTTTGCCATCGGGTGACATGCCAGAGAAGATCAAACCGCATTCTTCTAGTTGGTCGCGATATTTAATATCCACCTCATAGCGGTGACGGTGGCGTTCGGAGATGGCGGTGTCGCCATAAACTTCGGCGACTTTGGAGCCATCGCTCAGCACGGCATTATAGGCGCCCAAGCGCATGGTGCCGCCTTTGTCGTCATCCACGGCACGTTCGATTGTGCGGTTGCCCTCGACCCATTCTTTGAGGTGATAGACCACAGGCGTGAAGCGTTTTTCGCCCGACTCGTGGTCGAACTCTTCGGAGCCCGCGTCTTTAATTTTTGCAAGGTTTCGAGCGGCCTCAATAACCGCCATCTGCATGCCCAAACAGATGCCCAGGTAAGGCACCTTATGTTCTCGGGCAAATTGCGCGGCTTTGATTTTACCCTCTGTACCGCGTTCGCCGAAGCCGCCCGGAACGAGGATCGCGTTGTAACCCTCTAGGTGCGGGGTTGGGTCTTCTTTCTCAAAAATCTCCGCATCGATCCATTCGGTTTTGACCTTCACGCGGTTGAACATGCCGCCATGGGTCAGCGCCTCGTTGATCGATTTATAGGCGTCTTCGAGTTGGGTGTATTTACCCACGACCGCGATCTTTACCTCGCCATCTGGATTGTGGATGCGGTCGGACACATCTTCCCAAACGCCTAAGTCAGGGGCAGGGGCGGGGGAGATGCCGAATGCATCCAGCACCGCCTGATCAAGTCCCACTTTGTGATAGGCAAGTGGCGCGTCATAGATCGTTTTTAGATCGTAAGCAGGGATCACGGCATCCGCACGTACGTTACAGAAGAGTGCAAGTTTCGCGCGTTCTTTTTCAGGAATTTCATTTTCAGAGCGGCAGAGAAGAATATCAGGAGCAAGGCCAATGGAACGAAGTTCTTTAACCGAGTGTTGGGTCGGTTTGGTCTTTAACTCGCCGCTGGCCTGTAAGTAGGGCAACAGGGTGAGGTGCATGAAGATACACTGACCGCGTTCGCGTTCTTGGGCGAATTGGCGGATGGATTCGAAAAACGGTAAGCCTTCGATATCCCCCACCGTGCCGCCGATTTCACAAAGCATGAAATCAACCTCTTCATCGCCAATTTCGATGAAGTCTTTGATCTCGTTTGTTACATGCGGGATCACTTGGATGGTTTTACCAAGGTAATCGCCGCGACGCTCTTTTTCCAACACAGTGGTGTAGATACGGCCAGAGGACACACTGTCTGTATTCCGTGCGGCAACGCCCGTGAAACGTTCATAGTGGCCGAGGTCTAGGTCGGTTTCGGCGCCATCGTCGGTGACGTAGACTTCACCATGTTCAAAGGGCGACATTGTTCCAGGATCAACATTCAAATAGGGATCCAATTTACGAAGACGAACGGTGTACCCGCGGGCCTGTAAAAGTGCGCCCAATGCAGCGGACGCTAGGCCCTTACCTAGTGAAGAAACAACACCACCTGTGATGAAAATATAGCGTGCCATGCTCGATTGGCGCTCCCCGTGATTATCGTTATGTGGGGGCCATTTACGACCCTTCTCACGGGATTTGAGATATATCAGATTCGCTAAATTTTAGCAAGCAAATGGCTTACTCAGGTGTTGGGGGAAGAAGTGGGTCCTCTCCCTCTGCACCATCGGTTGGGGGCAGAAGGCTGTCATCTTGTGACGTCGGTGGAAGTAGACCATCAGCACCTTCACCACCAGAAATCAAATCGGTGACAGTGCTGCCTTGACGACCCTGACCATTAAGGATCGTCAGCGCGATTGAAATACCGAAAAAAGCAGCGCCCAAAATCCATGTCAGGCGTGCCAGCGGGTTTGCTTTGGGGCGGCCACCAATGCCGCCACCGCCGCCGCCCATACCCAAACCACCGCCTTCGTTGCGCTGCATCAGGACCAAACCAGTCATCCCCAAAGCGACGAGGAGCAAGACAACAAGAAGGATGTTTTCCATGATCGGGAATCCGTTTCAAATTTCAATCCCGCGCCTTTTAGGGAATAATAAAATGAAGGTCGAGGGTAATTTGCGTTTCGTTTATGTCAGCTTTCGCCATTACAAGAGGAAAGGAACTGATCAACATCGCTTGTTTCCGTTTGCCATGAACAGACCAGACGACAAGAAATCACCTCCTCTGGATCGCCGTCAAGCGGCTCATCAATCGGCCAGTGATAATATTTGGCTTCCGCTGCCGCCAACGCTTGGTGGGTTGAACGTTTCAGATTGGCAAAAATCATATTTGCATCTTGGGGATAAAGCAGCGAGGCGCCTGGAACCATTGATAATCCCGTAGACAGCCCGCTTGCCATGTCATTTGCGTGGCGGGCGAGTTCCAGCCAAAGATCATCTTCGAGATAGGCGAGCATCTGTGCAGACAAATAGCGATGCTTGGAGAAGAGATGCCCTGCGCGTTTGCGGCGCAATTCAAATTCCCATGCTTTTTCAGGATCAAAAATAATTACGGCTTCTACACCCATGCAGCCATTTTTAGTGCCACCAAAAGAGAGGATATCGACGCCTGATTTCCAAGTTAGCTCGGCTGGTGTGCAGCCCAAAGCGACGAGTGCATTGGCAAAACGAGCGCCATCAAGATGGATTTTTATGCCAGCATCTTTTGCGATTTTTACAAGCGCTTCAATTTCATCGAGGGAATAGACGGTTCCCGTTTCGGTCACTTGTGTGATGCTGAGCGAGCCGCGTTGCACATTATGAACGCCTGTGCGGCCTGTCATGCGAACGGCATGGGCAAAGGCGTCTGCATCGATCTTACCATCGTTTCCATCGATAAGTGTTAGTTTTGCACCGCCAGTAAAAAATTCAGGCGCACCGCATTCATCCTCTTCCACATGGGCAAGGCGGTGACAGAAAGAGGTTTGCCAAGGCTCGGTAATACAGGCAAGCGACAAAGCATTTGCCGCCGTTCCCGTGGCAACGAGATAAACGGAAGCGTCGGGCGCCTCAAAGATTTCGCGGATCTTTTTTGTCACTTTGAGCATCAATGCGTCACTGCCATATGCAGAGGCATAGCCAGCATTCGCATCTATGACCGCTTGAAGGATATTGGGATGGGCCGCAGCCCCATTGTCGGAAGCAAAAAACATGCGGTCTACATATCCTCGATTATATAATCTTCCAAGTCGTCATCTGAGACTTCAAACTCTGCAATCGTGCGGTTGTGCATGGAATGTGCGTCGTTATGCATCGCGTCTTTGTTGCCCGCGATAAGGGGATGCCAGTTTGGCAAATCTTGTCCTTCGAAACGCAAACGATAGGCGCAAGTTTTTGGCATCCAATAGGCATTACGTTCGATATTTTCGGGGCTTAGCACCACACAGCCCGCAACAAGCTGTTTGCGAAGTGGGTAATTCGTGCAGGTGCAAGATTGATCGTCAAAAAGGCGGCAAGCGATGTTTGTGTATTTGACCTCAGCCGTATCTTCGTCCTCTAACTTCAAGAGACAGCATTTGCCGCAACCATCGCACAGTGCCTCCCATTCTGGTGTGGTGAGGTCGTCGAGCGGATATTTTTCCCAAAATTTCTCACGGAGGTTTTCATCAGCCATAGGGCTTGCTAGCCTTTGAGAAAGCGGAGTGCAATCATGAGTGAAAGTGATCTTTACCCCGGCGTAAAAAACTTTCTTGAAACCCAAGGCTATACCGTCAAAGGCGAGGTAAGGGGTTGTGATGTTGTGGCTGTGCGCGGCGATGAAGCCCCTGTAATTGTTGAACTGAAACTCGGTTTGACAATCAAACTCTTGCTGCAGGGCGTGGATCGCCAAGCGATCAGCGACTGGGTCTATGTCGCTGTTGAGCGCAAGGCAGGGCGGGCTTGGCAGAAATCGATGCAAAACGCTGTGAAACTTTGCAGACGTTTGGGACTGGGCGTTTTGTCTGTGCGTTTGCCAGATGGGGTGGTTGAGGTTCATTGCGATCCTGCCTCCTATCAACCGCGAAAGTTGCCCAAGCGGAAATCAGCGCTGTTGGGGGAATTTCATGCACGCCAGGGGGATCCGAATGCAGGTGGTATTGTTGGAAAGAAACTCATGACAGCTTATCGCCAAGATGCCTTAAAGATTGCAGGACATTTGAAAGATGTGGGACAGGAACGACCAGCCACAATGCGTGATACGCTTGCGGTGCCGAAAGCGGCTGCGATTTTGAGGGATAATCACTACGGCTGGTTTTATCGGGTGGAGCGGGGTGTTTATGCCCTGTCCGATGCAGGCCTGGCCGCGCTTAATCCAAAGGAATGATCTGCGGGTTCCCGCAGATCATACGAGATGAGCTTGTCCCAATCCTATCGGATTGCAGCCAAGCGGGTGGGTTCAGGTTGCAGGGGTGTCGCCGTAAAGAGCAACAAGGGTTTTGCGCGCTTGAACGCAATCCTCATCCATTTGTTTGATGAGCGCGTCGAGATCGTCGAATTTTAATTCGGGACGCTGGTAATCCACCAAAGCCACCGAAATATTGGCGCCATAAATATCGGCGGAGAAGTCAAAGAGGAACACTTCCAAATTTGGCTTGTAGACACCGAAAGTTGGGCGTTCACCAATTGACGCCGCACCAAAATACCGATCTTGGTTGGGACCGTCGAGCACATCAACTGTGACAGCATAGACGCCATATTTGGGCGGTTGAATGCCGTCGATGGAGATATTCGCGGTTGGATAGCCCAAGGTGCGGCCGCGTTGGTCGCCGTGAATGACCTCGCCATCTATGCGGTGTAGGTGACCTAGCATCCGGGCGGCCTCTTGCGGATCGCCCTCTGCCAATGCGGCGCGAATTGCGGAAGAGGAAAACACCTTACTGTCATCGCGCAGCAGCTCTGCGACTGTGACCTCGTAGCCCAGCTTCTCGCCATATTTCTTTAATAGTGCGACGTCACCTGCACGATCCTTGCCGAAACAAAAATCTGAGCCGACGACGACATGGGAAAACCCAAGGGCTTCGTGAAGGACATCTTTGGCGAATTCCTCAGCTGTGAGAGCGGAGAGGGCCGCATTGAAATTAAGCTGAAAAAGCTTTTCAACCCCAAGTTTTTCAAGGCGGTTGGCTTTAGTTTCGGCCGACATCAATCGAAAAGGAGGGGCATCAGGGGCGAAATATTCACGCGGATGCGGCTCGAAGGTTAAGATGCCCAAAGGTGCATCGCCCTTGATGGAACGAACTTTGTCGATCACCGCTTGGTGACCCAGATGAACGCCATCAAAATTTCCAATCGCGACTGCGGCTCCACGATCGGAGGGATCCATAAATGTATAGTCTCGAATGATGCGCATTTAGCGTAGGTGCCCTATAGAATAACGGGGGTCGTATTGATGCGTGGCAAGGTAGTTGTCAAGCGCCGCAGGGTCGGGATCGGTGGCTGTATTAGTTTCCGCTGCCGCCAACCCACCGGTAATAAAGAGCGCGTCGATATCCTCACCCATCGCACCTTGAATATCGGTTGCGATGCCATCCCCAATCGCAAGGATTTTTTTGTCAGGAATGGTGTTGCCCGTCAGGCGCGTCAGACGCAATCGCGCTAGATCGTAAATTGGGGGATGCGGTTTTCCGAAATAGAGGCTCTCGCCACCGAGTTCGGAATAGGCCGCCGCCAATGCGCCTGCGCAATAGATCCGATCCGAGCCGCGATCGACAACAACATCAGGGTTGGCGCAAAGGAACTTCAGGCCTCGATTTTTAGCTTCGAGAAGGATTGCTCTGTAATCATCGGGTGTTTCAACGGTGTCGTTGAAGAGCCCCGTGCAGACGATCCCTTCTGCATCACTTAAATCGACGCGTTCAATATCTTTTAATCCAGCGAGCAAATCCGTTTCGCCCGGTTCATAAAACGGTAGATCGCGTTCGGGGCCAAGGTGGTAAATTTTACGACCAACCATGCCTGAGGCCAATGCCAAGCGGGCGCTGTCGCCTGATGTTGCAATCTCGTCCCAGAGGGTGTCAGCCACGCCAATGCGATGAAGTTGTTCAATGACCCCTGCCTTGGGTCGAGGCGAGTTGGTCAGCAAAAGAACAATGCCACCAGAGGCTTTATATTTTTCTAACGCGGCGACCGCAGGGGCGAAAGGTGTGATGCCATTGTGAAGGCACCCCCAAAGGTCGCAAAAAACGGCTGCATATTCTGAGGAAATATCAGCTAGATTTTGGATGATTTTGGTCATGGTGCTTGCCGCCTTGGAATTCCTCCCCGAGCTATCAAGCAAGCTTGGATTATTCAACCAAGATGCGCATCAACAACCCGTTGAACCATGGGCGCGTAATGCGCAAAGCCTGGTGTTTCAAGATTGGCAATTTTACCGCGATCATCGAGCAGACGGAGTTTGACCAAATCATCAAGGTATGAATTTTTCTCAAATGCCGCGACCTCTGCCTCGTCCATTGGGCCCCCTTGGAGGTTTAGAGAGTGTACGGAGGCTTCTGATAGCTCACCGAAATATTTCGGATCGACCGCGCAGAGGTAGCGTTTTGCTGCCACGTGTTGTCGGACGCATTCGGTGACAATGGGCGGGAAGAATTTTTCGAGAACCTTGGCACCTGCCTCTTCGTGAAAACGGTCTTCTGTATCTGCCATAGAGAAGGTGCCAAATTCAGATGTGAAATGGCCGATGTCGTGCAAAAGGGCGGCAACGATAATCTCTTCGCTTTCGCCATCTTGTTCGGCGAAATAGGCGCCTTGGAGCATATGTTCGGCCATGGTGACAGGTTCGCCCAGATACTCTTCGCCCCCACGGCGCTCAAAAATATCGCCCAAGAATTCAACGATGGTTTCGCGGGTGGGATCGCTCATTGTGCCGCCTCCATCGCGGCCAGTGTGGAGAGTAGGCCATCCTTGTCGGCATAGCATCCTTGGAGCCAACGCGATCCTTCGCCTGAATACCCTTTACGGGCGTGAAGGACACGGGTGTTGTCGACGATGAAGCAAGAACCTGGTTCGAGTTTGAAAGTTACTTCTTGGGCTGGATCGTCGATGATTTCGCCCAGACGTCGATAGGCGGCATAGTAATCTTCCATATCGTCAAAGGCTATATCAGTGAGGGCTGCGGCGGAACGGTTGTTGAAGCGAATGCCGATTAACTCTCTATCGGGATTCAATTCGATCATTGGTCGTTTGGACCGAAGGCAAACACCATCCTCGCCCGCATATTCGAAGCGGGCGGGATATTTTGCTAGTAAATCAAAGCCTTGAGGGTTTTCTGCGCGTAAGCGTCGGGCGCAGGCGAAGCCGTCCACGACCATGTTTTCTCCGCCCTCCGCTGAGTTCTCAAGACAATAGAGTATCTGCAAAGTTGGGACGGGATCGCGGTATGGATTGTCAGTATGCGCTTGCAGGCCAAGACCGGTGAAGGCGAGGTTTGTTGGGTTTACTTCGGTTCGGACTTCGAAGTGGCGACCGTAATTTGTTTCGCGCACATAGCCGAAAAGATCGGCGACTTTGAAAAGGGCGCCTTCAGTTACTGGTCCGCCTTCGAGTTTTGCAAAGCCATAGCGGCGTAGGTGGGTTAGCCAATCTTTAAGCGCTGCCTTGTTTTGTGAAACTTCGCCGAAATCACCCGTTGGGACGTCGGATTGAAGTGTGGCATCCCAAGCCGTGACATCAGGGGAAAGCCAACCTTTGTCTGCTGGGCTTTCTTGGTCGTAGCGGTGCGCCGTCAGCCAGTTCAGATCATAGGCGATCTCTTTGTTTTCTGGAGAGAAATCGATGTGGAGCGTATCATCATTAATCTCGGCCTTTTCAATTTTGACGTCCCTAGGGATGTCGCCCAGTGTGATTAGGCGTTGACCATTGCCGGTTGCACGGGTCGTTTCGTCCCATGCATTGTCGCGCAGCCAAATGGCGTGGAAGCGCATCGCGTCATTTCCGTTCTGCACTGTGAGGATTTTTCCGTTGTTGGATATGTCGAGTTGCATCTGTCGCTCCCACGGTTTGGTTGGGTTCAGTAACGCGCTGAATGGTGGGTAAGTTCCTGCCTGTCCGCGACAGGATTCTATAATTTAAACGACCCCCTTTGGGGGCTGCGCGCGCTGGATTAACCTTTTCCCGATCGGCAACTTATGGCCCAATTGGACTGGGGGTGGATACGGGGGTGCATGCGGGGGTGCGCACGGGGGTGCAAAGGTCTGTGCTGGTTTTGATCCAAATTATTAATGGATTTGGACGCGTAGGTTAATGAAAGCTAAACATCGCAACTTACGCATTGCTGGAACGTGTTACGTGCGCGGCAAAGCAGCCTGGTTTTGCGTTGTGAAGATGTCCGTAAGCAACCGCGGGATTATTGAAGGCTTTTGACAGCGCCTCTTGTAGGTCTTGACCGTCCAACACCTCGGCATCGATCATCATGTGATTTTCATCGAAGAGCCGCATTGAAATCAGTCGGGTTGAAAGAACAGGCGGAACTTCGTTTACCGCGAGCCTCGCTTGGGCCACATTTTCGCGTACAAAAATCGCATGGTTGGATTGATAGGGGGTTGCGTTGGGTTGATGGTCATAGTTGAGAAGGATCACCGTATCGCCAACTTCCGCATCGGCCATGCTGACACGACAGGGCGTGCCAGGGTTTTCTGTCACCTGCATTTTAACCGCCTTGTGCGCATCAAGCTCTTCTTGGGCCATTGAGAAGTAGTGGTTGAATGGCTCTGGCGAAAGGGCGTGAATTTGGAAGTTCATTTGAAGTCGCTCCGGTTAACGCTTTTACATGAATTTAGATCCTAGAGGCGCTTTAGGCGACCCGCTTCTTGCGCAATACCGCATTCAAAATGAATTCCTATCTAAGTCGGTCTGTGCTAAGGTTTCCGTCGAAGCCATATGTTGGGGTGGCTCAATTTCATATTTTTGGAGCAAAAATTTTTACGGGTATTATCTTCAAGTTAGTGGCAGTCATTTCATTGTTTCTGGCCTCGACTTTCGTCGCGATGGCTCAAAGCAGCGCGTGGAAAATTATTGGGGATTATAAAATCATTCAGAATGAAACGGAATTGCTTGGCGAGTATTACTGTTTCACGCGTTTCAATAGTGAGGGGAAAACTTTCTCCGTGGCATCAAGTTCAGAAGGCACAAAATTCATTTTTGCGGTCTCAGATATTTGGTGGAGTTTGGATTCAAGTGGAATAACATTTATTGAATTGACATTAGACGGGCAGGAGCCATGGCGGTTTTCAACAGTTGGCTATTATTACGGGGATGATCAGGACAGTGCTGAGCTTGCTTGGATAACCGAAAATGGCATCATGGTCCAATCTTCCAGCATCAAATTTGCCCGCGAGTTGGTTCAATCTTCGAAAATTTCGATCGGGTTTCTTGGTCGAGATTTCACTGTTGTAGACTACCAACATCCACCCCGAGAAATTTTTGAAGAAGTGCAGCAGTGCCAAAATGAGTTGGCGACAAATACGAGGAGCGGAGCGACAACAGAGAGTAGCGAAGTCAAAGCGGCCTTTTCCCCTTCTCTGGACAACACACGCTGGGTTTATAGTGATCTGATTACGTCCTCTCCTGAAATGAAGGTTTTGGCTGGTTATACCTATGTGAGCTCAGGGTTGTTGGCCGGTGAAGGCGTGATCGCTTCAATCGTAGAGGATCAACGTCATTTCGAAAAAACAGGTGTCAAAGACCATGCTTTGGTGGTGACGGCGCAATTCGATATTGCGGGCACATACCCCGATCAACAGTATGGGCATCCATCGGCTTGGGGCATTTGTTACGAGGTGAATGACGATTGTACCGAATTTGAATTGTTGACTGAAGATTTTGAAGGTCAATTCCAAACGGAAGCGTTTTTACCAACTTGGCGTGGAAATCTATTGTCGCTGATTGCGAACTGCTATCCGACGATCGGTGATATAAACCCAAAAAGTACGGTAAACTATTGTGACGGTTTCAATATGGGGGCTTTGGTATCCGTGGGCATTATCCACCTTGATAGGTACGAAAGTGCTTTGAAGTCGTCTTTACCAGGGAAACGTAAACTGGCGCTTCGTCTATACGACTCTGATGGAGAGAAAACGTATCTTAAGCTTACGACGGACGAACTAAATCGAGAAATTGAGCGTTTTTTGGTAGCGAGATAGCGAGGGACCACTGCCAAGATCTTCGATTTGGTGCCGATGATCTCTAAATTCGTACAATAAGTGCTGTTTACGGTGAGCCTACCAGACCGATCCTGAGCTTGACTTAAACGAGGTAACCCTTCATGGGCAGGCGCAGCTGAATGCTGCGTGAACGATACTAAGATCGAGCGCATCAGCAAAACTATCCAACAGTTCCCCATCACGCAGGGTTCTTTCTTTAGCCATGAAGGACCTTATCTTTTGGATTTTAAATCGCTTGGCGTTTCTTCGCCGCTTTCCAAAGCACTTGCCAAAGCCGGCGTGTCGCAACCCACCCCTATTCAGCAACAAGCGATCCCTTTGGCGCTGGCTGGGCATGACATCATGGGCCTTGCCCAAACAGGAACGGGCAAAACATTCGCTTTTGGCCTACCGCTTGTTGAACAGTTGATGGATGCCAATGAGAAACCTGCGCCTAAGACGGTTAAAGCACTGATCTTGGCGCCAACGCGTGAGTTGGTGAATCAGATTGCAGAGAATTTGAAGGTGCTGACCTTTAGCACCCCCATCAAAATACTGACTGTGGTTGGCGGGCAATCCTTGGTGCGCCAGACCAATCAGCTGCAACGGGGTGCCCATGTTCTGGTGGCAACGCCCGGTCGATTAATTGATTTGATGGAACGCGGTGCGGTAAAATTGGGAACGGTGCGGTTTTTGGTTTTGGATGAAGCCGATCAGATGTTGGATATGGGATTTATTCATGCGCTGCGCAAAATTGAGCCGCGTTTAGGTGTCCCCCGTCAAACCATGCTCTTTTCAGCAACCATGCCAAAATTGATGGAGGAACTGAGCCGTTCATATTTGAAGAAGCCCAAAAAAATTCAAGTCTCTCCCCCTGGCAAGGCCGCAGATAAGATTTCTCAATCGGTGCATTTTTTGGATCGGAGTGAAAAACTGGATCGCTTAGCAGAGATCCTGTCGAATGATCTGGACGCGCTTGCGCTGGTTTTTGGCAAGACCAAGCGCGGTGTCAATCGACTATGCGACAGCCTTGTCGATCGGGGTTTTAATGCCGCGGCAATCCACGGGAATAAAAGCCAAGGCCAGCGTGATCGCGCCATTAAAGCCTTTAAAGAGGGTGAGGTGAAAATCCTAGTCGCAACAGATGTGGCGGCGCGGGGGATCGATATTCCAGGCGTGGCTTATGTGATCAATTATGACTTCCCTGAGGTGCCAGAGAACTATGTGCATCGCATTGGACGCACAGCACGTGCAGGGCGGGAGGGGCAGGCGATTACGCTTTGTACATCTGATGATGTGGATATGCTGAAAGCCATTCAACGGCTAATGAAACTGGAAATTCCAGTTGCGAGTGGGAAAATGCCACAAGCAACTAAAGCGCCCAAATCCAATCGGCGTAACAATGAAAACCGTAACCAACGATCTGGGAGAAAACCTGCCCAAAAACGGATGGTTGAAAAACGAGCAAAGCCAAAGCGACGCCGCCGAAACAAGCAGTGATGCGCAAATTTATTTCGCCAGGATCCAAAAATAAATTTTAATAAGTTTACTTTTTAATTGATTGCGACGAACTGACATTAATATATCAGGGTGGAAATAGGGAAAAGTCGGTAAATGGACATGAAAATTGGGGATTTTGTGCATGCTGCGAGTGTGCGCAAATCGCGCGATTGGGTGCAGGTTCTAGCAAAATACAGAGAGCCGAATACGCTAAGAAGCATCTTTGAGCTTGGCGTAACAATCGTCCCATTTCTCGCACTTTGGGCCTTGGCCTGGTATTCTTTGTCAATCAGTCTTTGGCTGTGCCTTGTGATTTCGATTTGTAACTCGGCTTTTCTACTTCGTCTTTTCGCTATTCAGCATGACTGCGGGCACAGCGCCTTTTTCAAAAATCGATCAATGAGTGATTGGTTGGGCCGCATCTTGGGTGTGCTGACTTTGACCCCTTACGACGTCTGGCGAAAAACACATGCGGTTCACCACAGCGGATCTGGGAATTTAGAACGCAGAGGCATGGGCGATATCCATACAATGACTGTAGCGGAATATAAGGCGCGCTCGCCCCTTAACCGGCTGTTGTATCGGCTGTACCGAAATCCAATAATTTTGTTTGGCTTGGGACCAGGTTATTTGTTTCTTTTCCAAAACCGATTGCCACTAGGCCTTTCAGACAAGGCGTTTTATTGGGTTAGCGCGATGGCGACTAATGCCGCGATCTTCATCGCGCTCGGTTTAATTGTCTATTTTGGAGGATGGTTGCCGTTTCTTTTGATTTTCTTACCGACGTCACTGCTTGCTGCAGCGGGTGGTGTTTGGTTGTTTTATGTTCAGCATCAGTTCGAGGATACAATTTGGGATGAGGAAGAAAATTGGGACATGCATGATGCTGCACTTCACGGCAGTACGCATTATGTGATGCCGTCGGTTTTGCAATGGTTCACAGCAAATATAGGCATTCACCATGTTCACCACCTGTATTGTCGTATTCCGTTTTACCGTTTGCCCGAGGTTTTGCGCGATCACAAAGGTTTAGATGAGACCAATCGGTTGACGATTTGGGAGAGTTTTGCCTGCGCGCGGTTTCATCTTTGGGATGAAAAGCGCAGACGTTTGGTGACCTTCAGGCAAGCTTATCAAACTGGCTAATTTTAGTGTTGAAGAAAGTTTGATTTAGTTAATTACCTCCGCATGAAGATTTAATTCTAGAGCGCTTGACTCACCTATATCTGATCCCTATATCCCGCCCATTAGCACTCTGGGAAGGTGAGTGCTAACACATCAAAACCTTCCAATATGACATTGATTTTAAACGGAGAGATCCACATGGCATTCACACCTTTGCACGACCGTGTATTGGTTCGTCGCATTGAGAGCGACGAGAAAACTGCAGGCGGTCTGATCATCCCTGATAGCGCAAAAGAAAAACCAGCTGAAGGCGAAGTTATCGCTGTTGGTGGTGGAGCGCGTAAGGAAAATGGCGACCTGATCCCAATGGACGTTAAAGCAGGCGACAAAGTTCTGTTTGGCAAATGGTCTGGTACGGAAGTCAATATCGACGGCGAAGAGCTGTTGATTATGAAAGAATCCGACATCCTCGGCCTACTTTAATTCAGCACAATTAGGAGAAACTAATAATGGCTGCAAAAGACGTAAAATTCGGCACTGATGCACGTAATCAGATGCTTGATGGTGTGAACATTCTGGCAGATGCCGTGAAAGTCACGCTGGGCCCGAAGGGTCGTAATGTGGTTCTGGACAAAGCGTTCGGCGCACCACGCATCACCAAAGATGGTGTTTCTGTTGCAAAAGAGATCGAGCTTGAAGGCAAGTTCGAAAACATGGGCGCGCAGATGGTTAAAGAAGTTGCTTCTAAAACCAATGACACAGCTGGTGACGGAACAACAACTGCAACAGTTTTGGCACAAGCGATTGTTCGCGAAGGTCTGAAATCAGTTGCGGCTGGCATGAACCCAATGGATCTGAAGCGCGGTATCGATAACGCAGTTTCATCTGTCGTGGCGGCGATCCAGAAAATGGCACGTGAAGTGAAAGACAGTGCAGAAGTTGCACAGGTCGGCACAATCTCTGCTAACGGCGAAAACGCAATTGGTGACCAAATCGCAGATGCGATGCAAAAGGTTGGCAATGAAGGCGTGATCACTGTTGAAGAAAACAAAGGTCTAGAAACTGAAACTGACGTTGTTGAAGGTATGCAGTTTGACCGTGGTTACCTGTCACCATATTTCGTGACAAACCCAGACAAGATGACATCAGAGCTAGAAGACTGCATGATCCTTCTTCACGAGAAGAAGCTTTCATCGCTTCAGCCAATGGTTCCATTGTTGGAAACTGTTATCCAGTCAGGTAAGCCACTTTTGATCATCGCAGAAGATGTTGAAGGCGAAGCGCTCGCGACTTTGGTTGTGAACAAGCTACGCGGTGGTTTGAAAATCGCAGCGGTTAAAGCGCCTGGCTTTGGCGATCGCCGCAAGGCGATCCTGCAGGACATTGCGCTCCTCACCGGTGGTCAGGTAATCAGCGAAGACCTGGGCATGAAGCTGGAGAATGTCACCATCGACATGCTGGGCTCTGCCAAGCGTATCAACATCACCAAAGACGAAACAACTATCGTTGACGGTGCTGGTGAGAAAGCTGAGATCGAAGCACGTGTTGCTCAGATCCGCGGTCAGATCGAAG
>CAZRFT010000087.1:0-18857 GCA_964599255.1 uncultured Neptunicoccus sp.
AATGCGATGGATCAGGTGGATGGTGTTGATGTTACGCTGATTGACGATGGCATGCCATGTGCGTTGTTGCGGGCGAGTGACTTCGGGATCACAGGCACAGAAACACCCGATGCATTGGAAGCAAATCAAGAGCTGCGCGCGCGGTTAGAGGCGCTTCGGCTTAAAGTTGGGCCAATGATGAACCTTGGGGACGTGACCGAAAAATCTGTGCCGAAGATGACGCTCTTATCCCCACCGCAAAACGGTGGATTGGTCAGCACCCGAAGCTTCATCCCGCATCGCTGCCATAAAACAATTGGCGTCATGGCCGCGGTCACTGTCGCAAGTGCCTGTTTGCAAAAAGGCACAATTGCCGATGGGATCGCCGCAAGCCCACTCTCTGACAACCCACGAACACTTCAAATCGAACATCCAACCGGTGCTTTGCCAGTGGTTGAAAAGACCAAACCCAATGGTAGCACCGATTGGTTTGCCACGCCACGGACGGCCCGGAAATTAATGGATGGCATCGCTTATCCAAGAGAGGAGAGCTAACATGCCGATGGACCCAGATTGGAAGCGCTGGCACCAAAATCCACGCAAACCGCAATGGACACCGCCCGCAGGTGCCGTGGATGCACATTGCCATGTCTTTGGCCCGGAAGAGGTTTTCCCATACGCGCCAGAACGGAAATATACGCCCTGCACGGGGTCCAAAGAACAGCTGTTTGCACTGCGCGATCACCTTGGGTTTTCGCGCAATGTGATCGTTCAGGCATCCTGTCACGGACGTGATAATTCCGCGCTGATTGATGCACTGGAAGCTTCAAATGACTTGGCACGCGGTGTCGCTGTGGTTGGGGACGACATCACCAGCGAAGAGCTGCAAAAAATGCATGGCTCTGGCGTACGCGGCGTTCGGTTTAACTTCGTGCGCCGTTTGGTCGATCCCAAACCCTTTCCCTATTACGAAAGCATCGTTGAGAAAATTGCCCCGCTCGGGTGGCACATTATCGTCTACCTAGAAGCCGCCGATTTTGCCGCGACCGTGCCATTTCTGGAAAGCTTGCCCGTTACCGTTGTGTTCGACCATATGGCGCGCCCAGAAGTTGCCAAAGGCGTCGATCATCCTGATTTTCAGGCCTTTGTTGATCTGATAGAAAACGAAAAATACTGGACCAAGGTTAGCTGTCCAGAACGCTTAACGACCCAAGGTGGCAGTCACGAAAATTATTCTGATGTGATCCCTTTCATGAAACGATTGGTGGACACCTATCCCGACCGCGTTCTGTGGGGCACCGATTGGCCGCATCCAAATATGAAAAACCACATGCCAGATGATGGTCAATTGGTTGAGTTGATCCCAGCGATTGCAGACACTGAGGAAAAACAGCAAAAACTTTTGGTAGATAACCCCGCCAAGCTGTATTGGGCCTAGTCGCTAGCTATACCGCTCCGGCCCCTTCCATTGCGTTTCGTTGTAGCGATCACCATGCGCCCATCCGACGGGCAAAACTGCCTCAATTTTTGCGAGGTCGCTGTCGCTTAGTTCGAACGTTCCACCCCGTGCTACTTCCTCTAGATGAAGTTGATTGCGCGTTCCTGGAATTGCTAGGATATGATCACCTTGGTGAAGCACCCACGCGATCGCAAGGGTCGCTGCCGGAACACCAAAATCGGCCGCAAGGACGCGAAATTTCGCATTGTAATCAAGATTTTTGGAAAGATTTGGTTCCATAAATCGCGGGTTATTGACCATGAACGGCATGGCCTCTACCGCGGCTCGATCATGCGGACGGTCTGTTAGAAGCGAGCGTCCAACGGGTGAAAAGGCCACGAGTGTCGCGCCAATTTCTTTGCAGGTTTGAATAAGACCAAGTTCTGGCGCTCGCGTTGAAAGAGAATATTCAGATTGAACTGCCGCTATCGGATGAATGGCATGCGCACGGCGCAATGAAGAAGGTGCAATTTCTGAAAAACCAATGGCTTTCACTTTGCCCGCCTTCACGAATCCAGCCATCGTTTCGGTGACCTCTTCGATCTCATGCCGCGTGTCGCGACGGTGAACATAGTAAAGATCAATCGCGTCCACGCCCAATCGTTTTAAGCTCGCATCGAGTGATTCCACCAGATGTGTAGGCGAATTGTTAAATCGATGATCGGGGTCGCGTGTGATGCCAACTTTTGTTGCAATGGTAAAAGGTTTCTCGCCTTTGCGCCCTTTCAACCAATCCCCAATTACAGTTTCGGACCGCCCCATGCCATATGCATCAGCCGTGTCGATATGTGTTATGCCAAGTTCACAACAAGCATCTAGAATACCGGCCGATTCACTGTCATCTGCCGGACCATAAAAGTCGGTAAATGACATTGCGCCATAACCCACAGCGCTAACTACGGGACCGTTCTGGCCGAGATTTATTTTTTTCATCGAAGCGCCCTTACTTTAATTGTCTCTTTCACAATTCCCACCCTCCTTATGTTCAGCGAAGTCGATCTGCGCAAGCAGAAGGCTATGTTAAATCTAAATTGCGATTGTCTTTGGTGCTGCGTTTAAAAGATCACGTTCAAATCCCGCCGCTTTTTTATATTTGGACATGAATTCCCGTCGCTCCTTTTCAGGGATAACATCGTTGATGTTATCGAAGTGTCCGCCGCATCGTTCATCCAACATGTTTAACAGTCCGAAGGGTCCGTTCCCGCGGTTGCGCAACACCACTTCAGAGACCGAAGCGCAAAGTTGATTGTCATACGCTTTCAGCGCCTCCACCGTCACGCCAAATTCTAAAATTTTCGCACCAATAACGCGCGCGTCAATAATTGCTTGGCTCGCACCGTTTGATCCTGTGGGATACATTGGGTGTGCGGCATCGCCCATTAATGCAATCGGTCCTGAAATCCAATTTGGGATAGGGTCGCGGTCGATCATTGGGTTTTCGAAATAGCCATCTGCGGCCGCGAGCATTTCAGGTACGTTTAGCCAGTCATATTGGAAATCTGTGAAGTGATGCTCAAAGTCACGCAAAGCAACCTCTCGAAACCATCCCTCTTCTTGCCAGCCTAGGGAATTGTCAACCGTGACCTCCGCAATCCAATTCACGAGCGACAAACCATCCGCATCTGGTTTTGAAATCGGATAGATCACCATGCGATGCCGATGCGTACCAAGACCCACAAACGAGGATTCTGTGCGCAACGGTTTGGCGAGCACGGTTCCGCGCCACATAATCGCGCCCCCCCAATGAATGGGCGGTTGATCGGGGAACATTTGCGCGCGAATGTTGGAATGGATGCCATCGGCACCGATCAAAAGCTTCCCCTTGATAGGTTCCTCAGCTCCATTCACCTGCGCAATCGCATAAGGCGCACCCTTTGCATCAACGCCAAATCCCTGAACCTTTGCGCCAAGCTGAACCGCATCTTGACCAAGGCGCGACACGACTTCGTTATACAGCATCATGTGAAACGCGCCCCGATGCATCGCATATTGAGGCCAATTATAACCTGCATCCAATCCCCGCGGTTCGGAATAAACTTCCCTGCCGTTTAACCCGACCAACGCCCATTCTTTGGCTTGAATCCCAATCTGATCCAATTGAGCCTCTGTTATCCCAAGGTCGTAAAGCTCGCGCACCGCATTGGGTTGGACGTTTATCCCGACGCCAATTGGTTTCATTTCGGTTGAAGATTCCAAGACCAAACAGGACACGCCGATTTGGTGCAGGGTTAATGCAAGCGTAAGCCCTGCGATACCGCCGCCTGCGATGACAACATCCACGTCGCGCATTCTTAGGACTCGCTGTTTAGAATTTGATCGGCAACGCGCTGCATAACGGTCCGGTCTTGATACGTGTTCTCAACGCCGATTTTGCGCCAAATCGCTTGGCGCAACAATGCGTAAGAGACTTCAGAAAATGAATGCGCATATTGCAAAGGATCGTCTGCGTTTTTGATTTTGGATAGCAACTCCTTCCACGTGGCCATCGCGTGATCAATTACAGCATCGCCGCCGGCTACATTTGACACAAAATCGGCAAATGCCTCCGCTCCTTTGGTTTTTATGCCACGCGTCACAAGTGTGCGTTTATGGATGCCATTAGTACCCTCATAGATCGCCGTGATCCGCGCATCGCGCCAGATTTGAGAAATCCCATATTCATTCAAATATCCATAACCACCCAATATTTGAATGCCGAGATCTGCGGCTTCGATCCCCGCTTCCGATCCATAAATCTTGCAAAGCGACGTTAGAAACTCAATGAGTGGTGAGGCATAATTGCGCTCCAGTTCCGCCAACGTCAGGTGACAGGCCGCCCGCGCAGTGACCGCCAGATCAAGTTGTCGATCCAGCATACGTCTTACATCTGCATGAACAGAAATTGTGGCTGCAGCGCCGTCTTTACTTTGCCCTTGTCGGCGTTCATCAGCATAGGCTTTGGAAATTTGCAAAGCACGCGCGGCATGCGCGACACCTTGCAGGGCAACATCAATGCGAGCGTGGTTCATCATTGCAAACATTGCAACCAGCCCTTCGCCCTCGTTCCCGATCAGCTCTGCTTCGGCAGCATCGAATTGCATCTGACAGGTAGGCGAGGCATGAAGCCCCATCTTCTCTTCAATGCGCGTTACTTTTACGCCCGCACCTGCGGGGCACAAAAACAGGGAAAGACCTTTCACCCCGTCTTCTTTGCGCCCGGTTCGTGCCAACACCAGATGCAGGATTGACGCGGACATATCCTGATCACCGCCAGAGATAAAAATTTTTTCACCTGTGATTTTCCAATCCGACCCGATCTTTTTTGCGGATGTACGGATGCCCGAAAGATCAGACCCAGCATGGGGTTCTGTCAGGCACATGGTGGACAAAACCTCGCCCGACGCAAGTCTGGGTATCCATTGGTTCTTTTGGCCTTCGGTGCCAAACTTTAGGATCGTTGTGATTGCCCCTGGTACCAGATTACAAACCATTTGCAGGGCATGGTTCGCACCAGTGAAAATTTCCGACACCGCCGCAGAAATCAAGGGGGAGGCATCCATCCCACCATAGCATTCGGGCGCTGTCAGACCTTGCCAGCCAGCATCCGAAATCTGTTGATAGGCATCGACAAAACCCACCGGCATACGGACGCGGCCGTTTTCCAGTTTTGCACCTTCCTGATCACCACTGGCATTCAAGGGTGAGATGACATTTTCGGCAAAACCGGCAAAGTGATTTACAATATCACTTGCCAGATCATCATCCCAGTCCGCAAGTGTGCTAACCTTCGCAAACACATGTAAAGATTGAAGAATATCTTCAACAGGGGCTTTAAATGGAACCATTGAATTCGCCTATTTCAACAAAACCGGAAGGTTCATCGGACCGCGAAACCCAAAGCCCCGCCAGATTACTTTTTCGGGTTCAGGCAGCGTCATATTTGGGAAGCGGTCAAATAAAATCGGCAGCATCACATGGGCAATTGCGCGGCGTGCGACATGTGTGCCTTGGCAAAAATGCGGCCCATTGCCAAAAGATTGATGCGGGTTTTTATCCCGATAAACGATGAAATCCTCGCCATTTTCAAACAGCTCTTCATCGCGGTTCGCGCTGGCTTGGATGGTCATTACGGTGTCACCTTTTGGGATCACACAGCCACGAATTTCAGTGTCCTCTGTGACAAGACGAGAGGATGCTGAAATTGGCGCAACCCAGCGCACCCCTTCATCAAAGGCTTGTTCCCAATCTTCGTTTTTCTTCACTTCCGCCAACTGATCTGGATTGGTGAGTAGCCCATACAAAATTGTGTTTAATGCATCCCGTGGTTCATTGATCCCACCGCCGATTGCGATTTTGATATTGGCGTAGATCTGCGTTTCCTCAATGGGCTCTTCCGCATTGATCATGGCCGAAAAGGCGGAGTTGTTTGGTTCCGCCTTGTGACGTGCTTGCATGCGATCAAGCAATGCGTGGATTGCTTCATTGGCGCGATCTGCACGGGCGAAAGGTTCATCGCGCCAACCAAAATTTCCAGCCCCTTCGATCAAGGCTTGGGACCATTCCATCATCTCTTCATCGCTGGCTTCTTCCATACCCAGCAGGATGGCAAGACCGCGCGCTGCATAAGCCCCGGACACGATCGAAAAGAAATCGACGACTTCACCCGTCGGCAAGCGCCCAACATATTCCTCTGCAATTTTTGTATATTGTGGAACCCAATCATCGCGAATGACCCGCGCCATGAATGCGGGTTGCATTGCCATGCGTTCACGGCGATGCGCTTCGCCATCTTTGCGCATCAAGGTATGCGCCCAGAATGCGCGTTTCATTGGCGTGTTTGGGTCGTCTGAGCTGAAAATTTCAGGATTGTCTTTCACATATTTGGTGTCAGCCGCTTTGGTCAAAAGCGTACGACCAGCAGATTTCACCTGAAGCACAGGTGCTTCTTGGCGCAGTCGTTTATAGATCGGGAAGGGATCTTTATCCAAGGCATCCAAGGTGATCGTTTCATCAATGGGTGCAAAATCAACCATTTGAATTACCCTGTCTCGCCCAGCAAACGCAGCGCGTTTTCTTTCAAGATCAGCGGGCGCACTTCATCCTTAAATGGTGCCGCTTCAAAATCGGCCAACCAACGATCAGGCGTGATTGCAGGCCAATCTGACCCAAACAACATTTTCTTTTTCAGAATGGAGTTTGCGTATTTGATAAAAATCTCTGGGAAGTATTTTGGCGACCAACCCGACATATCAAAATACACATTGGGTTTGTGTTGGGCCACGGCCAAGCCTTCCTCTGTCCACGGGAAGGACGGATGGGCAAGGATGATTTTTAGATCGGGAAAATCCACAGCCACATCATCAAGATGCATTGGGTTGGAGTATTTCAAGCGCATCCCCATACCGCCCGGCATGCCCGATCCCACACCCGTTTGTCCCGTGTGAAAGAGCGTGATCACACCTTCCTCTGCACAGGCTTCCAATACTGTATAACAAGCCTCGCGGTCATTTGGGAAAAAGCCCTGCATGGTCGGATGAAATTTAAATCCGCGAACACCAAAATCGCGCACAAGGCGTTTTACCTCGCGCGCGCCCGCTTTGCCTTTATGCGGATCGACCGATGCAAAGGGAATCAGGATGTCATCATTTTCTGAACAAATCTGGGCCACTTCTTCGTTCGAATATCGGCGAAACCCAGTTTCCCGTTCCGCGTCGACTGGAAAAATTACCGCAGCAATGTTGCGTTCCCGATAATAGTCTGCGGTTTGTTGAACTGTCGGCAACATGCCTTCGGCACCAGCAGGATTGCGAAAATAGTTTGCCATACCTTCTTGGAACTCATTGTATCCATCATCCCGAGTGTGATTGCAGGGTTCTTCTGCATGGGTGTGAAAATCGATCGCTTTAACCGCTTTGAAATCGACCATGACGTTGCTCCGAGGTATTTCTTGATAAATTGCTATACAAGATAATTGTTTAGTAGTAAAACAATTTCCAAGCACACAGAAAACTGGAGCTATTTATGCTGCAAAGCGCGGATCCTATTTGCAAAGTTGACATAGATGACGACATCGCGACGCTGACGTTTAATCGCCCAGATAAACGCAACGCTATGAATGACGCGCTGGTTGATGCATTGGATGCGTTTTTCTCTAACCCCCCTAAAGAAGTTAGCGCTGTTATCCTAACTGGCAGCGGTGGGCATTTTTGCTCTGGCCTTGATTTGGCAGAGCACGTGGAACGCGAACCTGTTGAAAGCGTTTATCATTCCCGAAACTGGCATCGCGTTTCAGATGCAATTGAGTTTGGCGGATTGCCCGTGATTTCCGCAATGTACGGCGCAGTTATAGGTGGTGGTTTGGAAATTGCCGCGGCCACGCATGTCCGCATTGCGGAGCCAACCACACGGTTTCAACTACCCGAAGGGCGGCGCGGTATCTTTGTTGGTGGTGGGGCAACCATGCGCATCTCTCGCCTTATCGGTGCGGATCGGATGCGTGAAATGATGTTGACCGGCCGTAACTACGGCGCCGACGAAGGACTGGCGCTGGGTCTTACACATTACTCCGTGGGCGAAGGCGAGGCGTTGCCTTTGGCCCAGAAACTTGCCCGCAAGATTGCCGATAATGCGCCGTTTTCAAATTATCTGATGTTGCAAGCGTTACCCCGCATTGCAGAGATGTCACGTGACGATGGATTGCTTGCAGAAAGCCTGGCTGCATCCATGTCGCAGACAACAGAAGGCGCTCAAGAAGGATTGCGCGCATTTCTTGAAAAGAGGGCGCCCAAATTTAGATAGACGCCCGCACAACATAATCATAACTTCAAAAAGTCGACCAAGGGAGGATGACAATGAAAAGAAGAAATCTAATGATCAGCGCGGTTGCTGGTGCTTTGACAGCGGCGACGCTTTCAACAGTTTCTGTCGCGCAAGAGGTAACTCTGCGACTACATCAGTTTCTGCCCCCACCTGCGCCGGTTCCAAAACTGATTTTGAAGCCTTGGGCGGAAAACGTCGAAAAAGCCTCCGACGGCCGTATCAAAATCGAACATTTTGATGCCATGGCACTGGGCGGACGCCCACCAGAGCTGCTTGACCAAGCGCGCGATGGCGTTGTCGATATCACAATGACTGTTGCGGGGTACACGCCGGGTCGTTTCCCACGCACAGAAGTGTTTGAATTACCGTTCATGATGACAAGCCCAGTTGCAACAGCAGCTGCCTATTGGGAAATGGTTGAAACGGATTGGCAGAATAACGAGTACCAAGACGTGAAAGTTCTTGGTGCATGGGTTCACGGCCCAGGCCAAATCCACACCAAAGATGGTGTAACAAGCCTTGAAGATATGAAGGACCTAACACTTCGTGGTCCAACCCGTATCATCAACGATCTATTGGGTGAATTGGGCGCGGAACCTGTGGGCATGCCGCTTCCAGCAATCCCAGAAGCGCTTTCAAAGGGCGTTATCAAGGGTACAGTGATCCCTTGGGAAGTTACCCCAGCAATCCGTTTGTCAGAGCTTGTATCGAACCATACAGAGTTTTCTGGTGAAGAGGCGCTCTATACAGCGGCGATCATTTTGGTGATGAACAAAGCAAAATATGATGCACTTCCTGATGATCTAAAGGCAATCTTGGACGCCGAATCTGGTGCTAAACTTTCAACTTTTGCATCACAGGTCATGTGGGACATGGATGAGCCTGCACGCGGTATTGCCGAGAAAGCAAACAATACCATTGTTAAGCTGGATGATGCTGAAACGCAGCGTTGGAAAGATGCAGCACAACCTGTTGTCGACCGTTGGGTCGCGGACATGAAAGAAAAAGGCATCGATGGCCAAGCGTTGATCGATCAAGCCCGAGGTTTGATTGAAAAGCACGGTGGTTAATTGAAGTATTTGTGACCTTAGAGAGCCGTTTTATAGCGGCTCTCTTTTTCTATTGGGGCGACAATGTACCATCTCTTGGACTGGATCTCGGAACGCATCGCTAGATACCTTGCGCTGTTTAGCGGTGGGGTACTGTTGATTTTAATTGTGCTGACTTGCGTTTCTATCATTGGTCGTGCCTTTGTCCCGCTTGGTATCGGAATTGGCCCGATCCGAGGCATTTACGACATTTCCGAAATTTCTATGGCCGCGGCGGTTTTCGGATTCTTACCTTGGGCGCAATATAAAGATGCTCACGCCCGAGTGGACTTGTTTCAATTTACGATTCCACAAATGATGGATCGAATTCTTGATATTCTGTTTAACCTCGCCATGACCATAGTCGCCTTTGTCGGCACATGGCGGTTGTATCTAGGCATGACGGATAAATACCGGTTTGGGGAAATCACCTTGATTGCGGAAATTCCTGTTTGGATTGGCTATGCCACGGGCATGGTCGGGGCCTGTGGTTTCGTCTTTGTATCTGCGTTCTGTGTTATCCGATCTATTCGTCGGCTTATCGTGAACGAGGAGGAGGCCCTATCATGAGCAATTTTGATCTGGCGATTTGGTCCTTTCCGCTGCTTTTGATCCTAGTATTTTTGCGCATGCCGATTTCGCTTGCGATGATCGGTGTGGGCGTCACTGGAACCTATTTGGTGATCGGCACGCCGATGATGACGCTGAACCAGTTAAAAACGCTAACCTATGGCACATTCTCCAATTACTCATTCTCCATCATCCCTCTGTTCCTTTTGATGGGGCAGTTTGCAACGCTGTCAGGTATGTCCGCAGGCCTGTTTAAAGCGGCCGAAAGTTTCTTGGGGCACCGCAAAGGGGGTGTCGCAATGGCCTCCGTCGGGGCATGTGCAGGCTTTGGTGCAATTTGTGGTTCGTCATTGGCTACAGCTGCAACCATGGGCCAAGTCGCCTTGCCCGAAATGAAACGCTACGGCTATCCTGATTCTCTATCCACGGGGGCGTTGGCCGCAGGTGGTACGCTTGGCATCTTGATCCCCCCATCCGTGATCTTGGTGATTTACGCGATTTTGGCAGAACAGAATATTGCCAAGCTTTTCGTCGCTGCGCTGATCCCCGGTATTTTGGCCGCCATCGGATATATGGTCGCGATTTCAATTTGGATGCGGGTTAGCCCCAACGATGCCAAGGTCACACCGCGCGTTCCTTGGAAAGAGCGTTTTATCGCGCTGGGCTCTGTTTGGCCTGTAATCCTGATTTTCATTGCTGTCGTGGGCGGCATTTATGGTGGTATCTTTACACCGACAGAGGCCGCCGCTGTTGGTGCTGCGGGCACATTCCTTGTTGCCTTGGCCAGTGGTGAGATGAATTTGGAACGCTTGAAAGAGGCATTGCTGTCAACCGCGTCAACCTCTGCCATGATCTTTATGATCATTCTGGCGGCGGGTATTTACAATAACTTCTTATCCCTGACCCAACTGCCGCAAGCGACGTCGATTTGGGTCGCTGAACAAGGCTTTTCGCCGTGGTTCGTCCTGACCATAGTCCTGCTGATGTATCTGGCATTTGGCTGTGTGATGGACAGCCTGTCGATGGTCCTGCTGACCGTGCCAATCATATTCCCGATCATGTCGGTTTTGGATTTCGGGATGAGCGTCAATGATTTCGGCCTTTGGTTCGGCATCTTGGTTTTGATTGTGGTTGAAGTTGGGCTGATTACCCCACCCGTTGGGTTAAACCTGTTCATCATCAACTCGATGGCCAAGGATACACCGATATCGGAGACCTATCGCGGCGCACTTCCATTTGTTGTCACCGACATTATCCGCGTCATCATCTTGGCCTCATTCCCAGCGATTACCCTGTGGCTGGTCTGGTTCATCGACGCTTTGTAAGTAAGCTATGCAGTTTCACAAAAATGGCTTTCGTCCTGGCGACCCCGATCGGCATCCTACGGTCAAAACAGACAAAGATAATATTGACGTTCTAATCGTTGGCGCGGGCCCAGCGGGACTAACGCTCGCAGCATATCTGTCGATTTTTCCAGACATCAAAACAGTTGTGATTGAGCGCAAATCTGGACCGATGGAAAAGGGGCAAGCAGATGGCGTGTCTTGCCGTTCGATGGAAATGTTTCAGGTTTTTGGCTTTGCAGATGCGGTGAAGCGCGAAGCCTATTGGGTGAATGAAGCCACGTTCTGGAAACCTGATCCCAATGATCCTGCAAAGATCGTGCGAAATGGGCGTGTTCAGGATGTCGAGGATGGCTTATCCGAAATGCCGCATGTCATTTTGAACCAAGCACGCGTTCATGATTACTATCTGCGCGTCATGGAAAATTCGCCGACCAGACTAGAACCCCTTTATGATCGCGAGGTGAAATCTGTCCAGTTGGCCGATGATGGAATGGTCGCCGTCGCTGTGGATCACAATGGTAGGGAAGAGCTGTTTCGCGCGACTTATGTTGTCGGCTGTGATGGCGCGCGTAGCAATGTCCGCCGATCAATTGGGCGCAAGCTGGAAGGGGATGCCGCCCATCAGGCTTGGGGCGTTATGGATGTTCTGGCGACAACCGATTTTCCTGACATCCGCTATAAAAGCCTGATCCAATCCGCAGATGAAGGCAGTATTCTGGTCATCCCGCGTGAGGGCGGATATCTGGTGCGGCTTTATGTTGAAATGGACAAATTGCGTGAGGACGAGCGCGTCGCCCATAAAGACCTAAAAGTTGATGATCTGATTGCGGCGGCAAACCGTATCCTGTCGCCATATTCGATTGACGTGAAAGAGGTGGCGTGGTGGTCCGTTTATGAAATCGGCCATCGCCTGACGGACAGATTTGATAATGTGGATGATGATGGCCTGCCGCAGATTTTCATCGCGGGCGATGCCTGCCACACCCACAGCCCGAAAGCTGGACAAGGCATGAATGTCTCGATGGGTGATGCCTTTAATTTGGGTTGGAAACTGGTGTCAGTTCTAAAAGGTCAGTCAAAACCAGATTTACTGCGCAGCTACTCGCAAGAACGCCAAGCGGTTGCCCAAGCTTTGATCGATTTTGATCATGAATGGGCACGGATCATGAGTGCCCCACCCGAAGAACGTGAAGGCGAAAGTGCCCCGAAATTTCAGCAATATTTTATCGAACATGGTCGCTACACCGCTGGGCTATCCGTGCGCTACGCGCCCTCAATTCTAATTGGACAGGGAGCGCATCAGCGCTTGGCGAGGGGGTTTGATATTGGCATGCGGTTTCATTCCGCCCCAGTCATCCGTTTGGGTGACGGAAAGCCAGTGCACCTCGGCCATATACAAAAGACGGATGCACGCTGGACGATACTGGCATTTTTGGGTGGGGCAGATGCGCAGGCGCAAATGGCAGACTTGAGGAAGCTAAACGATGCTATCTTGAGCAGCGGATTAACACGTTTCGTCGGGGACGGTATTAAATCAGACACCGCATGGGTTGATCTGCGTGCCATATTCCAAGCGCATCACCACGATCTTAACATCTCTGACTTGCCAAATCTGTTTTTCCCTCAAACGGGTAAGCTCGGCTTAAATGACTACGAAAAAGTCTTTTGCGCGGAACAGGATTTAAACACGGACATCTTTGAAATGCGTCAGATCGATCGCGAAAACGGATGCCTCATTGTCCTGCGCCCAGATCAGTATGTTGCAAACATATTGCCGCTCGATGCTTTGGATGAATTATCTAAATTTTTCGAAGGCGTGTTTGATGCTTAAGCCTTCAATATGTCATCGTTCGTATCGGCATACATTTTCGCAATAAGCTCGGTCAAATTCGCTCGCAATGCGCGTTGATTAAGCGAGCCTTTTTCGGTGATTTCGCCTGCATCAAAACTCGGATCTCGATCCATAATAATTGCACGACTTATGCGGTTCGAAGATCCAGTTGCTTTTTTCGCCGCACTATCAAGCGCGCCTTCCAAAACCCTGTTGCGTTCCTCGTCTGACATCGCCTGCGTTCGTTCCGACAGGATCAATATAGCCCCAAGTTGCGCTTCGTTCTCGCCCACAATCACCGCGTCTTTAATCAAGCCATCAAGCGTATCAACAAGCCCCGCACGAACAGAACCAACCGTCACCCAAGTCCCCGTGGACAGTTTGAAATTTTCGGCCGTGCGACCATCAAACAGGAACCCTTTGGTAAAATCATTTGAGTCCACTGGGCGCAACGCGTCGCCCATCATATAAAAGCCTTCTTCGTCAAACGCCTCTGCCGTTTTTTCGGGATCACCATAGTAGCCGGGTGTAATGCTTGGACCTTTGAAACGCAGTTCAAGCTTGCCGCCATTGGGTACCAGTTTCATAGTTAAGCCACGCCCGGGCACTCCAAGATTGCCCGCTGGTCCGCTCAGCTCCGTCCATGCGGTTGCAAAGGGTGCGGTTTCTGTTGACCCAAGACTTGTTGCAAGCAAAACATCTTTACCCGTGGTCGCCCGTGCGACTTTGCTAAGTTTTTCGGACGTATGCTGCGCCATACCCGCGCCGGCATAAAACATCATTTTTAAGCGGCTAAAGAAATGTTTGGCGAGCTCTTTATCCTCTTCCAAAACATCGGCCAATCTATCCCAACCGACGGGGACATTAAAATACCAAGTGCAGGCGACATCACGCAAATTGCGCAAGGTTTCCTCGAACTTCCCAGGTACGGGGCGGCCATCATCGATGTAATATGTGCCGCCATTTGTCAGAACCATGTAAGACACTTTGTTCCCAGCCGCCGTGTGGTTCCACGGCGCCCAATCCAACACAATGGGCGGCTCTTTTTGCATAAAACGATAACAATCGCGCACCAATGCTTGCATCGCGCAGATCATCCCATTGGTATTGATTACCGCCTTTGGGCTGCCGGTAGAGCCAGAGGTGAAAAGGTATTTTGCAACCGTATCAGCGCCCAGCTTGCTTCGTTCGGCCTCAGCCGTTTTCGGGTCGCCTTGAAACAGCGTAGCATAATCAATCGCTTCGCTTGCCGCATTTTTTACATTGATAAAGGGCAGTTCATCACCCTTGATCGAGGCATAAGCCTCTGCAAATTGAGCGCCGTCATCTGCAAAAATCGCCCCGGGACGCAGGGTTTCAGCGACGCCTTTTAGCTTTGCGTGATCTTTAGAAATCAAAGAATACGCAGGCGAAACAGGCGCAAACGGAATGCCAACATAAAGACAAGCAAGTGCGATTTGACCGTGTTCAAGACTATTTTCCGACAGGATCAGCAATGGCCGATCTGGCCCAAGGCCCATATCCAGCAAAGAGGATCCAATGGCTTTCGCGGCATTACGCGCAGCGCCATAGGTGATGAATTTCCAATCCCCGCCATTGTCCCGACGGGCAAGCCAATTCTGGTATGGCGCCGCATCCGCCCATTTATCGATATAATCCGCAAGCGTTGGATGATGCTTTGGCGCATCGCCCTTGTGCCGCATATAGATCGTCCCATCGGGCCTTTCGTCGATATCGAATTCGGGCTGCCAGAAATCCATCGTCCTACCCTTTATCGTGGTGCCATGCGAATACCGCCATCTAGGCGGATCACCTCACCATTCAGCATCGGGTTTTTGGTAATATGGCTGACCATCTCAGCATATTCCGATGCATCCCCCAAGCGGGATGGGAACGGAACTTGGGCACCAAGCGATGCCTGAACCTCCTCAGGCAACTCATCCATCAAAGGGGTCAAAAACAACCCCGGCGCAACGGTGCAAACGCGGATACCTTTGTCCGCCAAATCGCGTGCCATTGGTAACGTCATCCCCACAATTCCGCCCTTGGACGCGGAATAGGCTAGCTGCCCCACCTGACCATCAAAGGCCGCGACCGAGGCTGTGTTTACGATCACACCACGCGCCCCGTCTGATCCAATTGGATCAAGTGCGCCCATGCCGGCGGCCAGTTGAGACGCGCAGTTAAAACTACCAATCAGATTCACAGAAATGGTTTTTTGGAACAGTTCTGGATCATGCGCCTGTCCCCGTGACACCGTCTTTGCTGCGCCGCCAATTCCGGCGCAATTGACCAAAACACGAATATCGCCAACATGCGCCTTCGCGGCCTCGACACCTTTGGCAACTGAACTTGGGTCGGCCACATGCACGGACACAAAATGCCCGCCAATGGCCTTTGCATGCGCTTCGCCTTTACCCGCATTCAGATCAAAAAGAGCAACTTTCAAGCCTTCACTGGCAAGCTTGGCCGCCGTTGCCGCGCCTAGCCCAGACGAACCGCCAGTCACGACAGCGCCAAAGCCATTCCAATCCATCATGACCCGCGCCCTTTTTCCTGCGCACGCACCTTTCGCAGAAGATCAATCAATGTTGCGCGTTCATCCGTTGATAGATTTGCCAATAGTTCATCTTCGTGGTTTCGAATTTTCACGATGGCATCGTTATAGGCTTTCTTGCCATTTTCGGTCGGAACCAACGCATGCACACGGCGATCTTTCGGCACGGGTACACGGGCCAAAAATCCACGTGCTTCTAACTCATCGACCAAAGCAACCAAACCAGACCTCTCGATACTCAGCTTCCTTGCAACCTCGCTTTGCGAAATATTCGGAAACTGGATTGCTATGGACAGAACAGCAAAGGTTCGGGGCCCAAGCCCATCATCGCCGAGTGTGCGACGAAAATCTGACTGCACGACGACATAAGCACGTTTCAAATTATAGCCGATCAGGGATTCCAGATCCCTTTGTTCCAAATTATCGTCGAGGTTTTCAAAATCAGGATTGGCCATCACGATACCTTTTCAACAACTTTACGAAATAATGTTTATTAGGTAAACAGTTATAAAGAGAAAAGGTTTTCAAAGATGGAACTGCCACAGCCGAATATAGAACATATCTGTCACCTACAGGTTCATCTTGACCCTATTTTGGAAATGGGCGCGGGGCGTGCGGGTCATCGGCGTATTATCCCAATTGTTGGCGGCACGGTGACAGGTGATCGCATTCAGGGTGAAGTGATGAATCTAGGCGCAGATTGGCAAACGATTTTTGAAAGCGGTTTGGCAGAACTCGACACCCGCTATGCAATCAAAACCCATGATGGTGCAATTATTGAAGTAAAAAATTACGGATTTCGGCATGGTCCTAAAGAGGTCATTCAAGCCATAGCTAATAGCGAGGCCGTTGATCCTTCTAGCTACTACATGCGCACACATGCGCGGCTAGAAACAGGAGACCCGCGTTACGACTGGGTCAACAAATCCCTTTTTGTTGGCACAGGAGCCCGCATGGAAAACACCGTTGCCGTGGATATCTATCAGCTGGTTTAGGGTTTGGTTCCAGAAACTCAAAAGTCGCGTATAAAATTAAAGGCCCACATTTTATGACTATGTTCACGATTTTTTCACTGAGCTAAAGTCCATTTCCAGAAAATTACGGCTTGCCTTTGGGGCTATTTAAGCGCTTCTGTGCTGGTATTCGGAAAGGTGCATTTAATGAAAAAGCAGATTAACGCGCTCGATCGAAAAATGAAAAACAGGGCGAGCATCCTTATTCTCCATGGCCCCTTCGGATTGGAGTTTACACTCGATAAATTCTACAAATGAAGAAACCCACCATTCAGAAAATCGCCACTGAAGCTGGGGTGGGCACTGCAACCGTTGAAAGGGTGTTAAATGCACGGGGCGGTGTTTCTGTTAAAACCGCGCAAAAGGTTATTCTGGCAGCAACGCAATTGGATTGGCCGGGGCGTTTGCCTGAACTTCATCGCGGTATTCTGAAAATTGAGGTCGTGATGGTCCGGCCGGAAACTTCTTTTTTTAGAAGATTGGCAGACGCGTTTCATCAAATCTCAATCAGGCTTGATCACAGCCTGCAAATTCAAGTTGTCTTTTTGGACGAGAGTAATCCTGAAACTATTGCGCAATATCTTTCCAACCCTGAAAGCAATCGATCGGGCTTGGTGATCTCTTCAACCGATCATCCAAGTGTGACGAAGGCTGTGATGAAGTTGAAGGCCGAGGCTCTGCCAATGGTGCAGATAGTGACGCGTTTTCTAGACGGAATAGAATATGTTGGAATAGACAACTATTCCGTTGGAAGAACGGCTGGTCGCATGATGCACTTGCATAGCACGCAACCGGGCAGGGTGATCGCGCTGAGCAATGGCGCGAGCTATCAAGTTCACAGGGAGCGGATTCGGGGTTTTTCCGATTATATTCGCGAGCATGCTGCCAATGAGTTGAGCTTTGATTTTGTTGCGTTCGGTTCCGATTCAGCATCTGAAAACCAAAAGCGGATCAGAAACCAGCCCGCGCATGGGCAACCATTGGTCGGCATCTATAACGCTGGTGGTGGCATGTCTGGTGTTGTCGAAGAACTGAATGGTTTTGACGGAAGGGTGTCTGTGATCGGTCACGAATTGAATGACTACACGAGCTCTGCGCTACGGGACGAAAAAATCGATGTTATTTTCGATCAGATCCCAGAGCTACAGGCACAGCGCGCTATAGATATTCTGTTGAGCAAGCTGGGTGTTGCGTACTCAACCGTAGACAATTCACCAATCAGGTTTTCCACAATCACAAAAGAGAGCCTTTGATCAAATTTGATCATTTGACTGCGTGTGGTTTGTTGGTTGTTATCCTAGGAATTACAAAACTTGGGAGTTCAACATGGCGCAGTCTAAAAAATCAGTGTCAGAAATATTGGCGCAAAAAGGTCGACGGAAATGGCATCAAGTCCATGTGGATTCTGGTGCAGAAGCTGCAGCCGCTGTTGCTGCAGGAATTGAAATCATCTCATGTGAACCCGATCACACTTTGGCCTCTATCCGTGAACAAGCGCCGAACGCGTTTCTGTCTGCTGGCATGCCGCATGGATCAATTGCGTCATGCGACGAGGCTGTGCGCGCAGGTTTTAAGATTTTGGAAAGGGGTGCGGATGCCGTTTATTGTTCGCATTCCCCAAAATTCATCGAGGCAATGGCGCGTGAAGGCATCCCCGTAACAGGCCATGTTGGCTTAGTTCCCAACCTTGCAATTTGGACGGGGTTCAGGGCGGTAGGTAAAACTGCGGAAGAAGCCGCGAAAGTTCTTCGCGATGTGCGCGATATTGAAAACGCAGGTGCTGCGTTTTTAGAAGTCGAAGTTGTACCCGTCGAATTGGCAGAGCACATTACCAAGAACACGCATATGTTGACGATGGGTATGGGGTGTGGGGATGTCTGCGATACGCAATATCTTTTCAGCAGCGATATCTTGGGCACGCATTCAGGCCATTACCCACGCCATTCCAAGAAATATGCAGATATTGTCGCCTTAGAAGCTGAGCTGCAAAAGAAGCGCATCGCGGCATTTCAAGCTTTTGTCGCCGATGTTGATCGAGGGACATATCCGGAAGCAAAGCACGAAGTTCACATGGCAAAAGAAGAATTCGAAAAGCTAATGAACGGCATTGATGGGGCATAAAATTATGGACGATTTAAAGATCGGAACACGAGATGATCGTGGTAATTGGAAGCCCA
>CAZRFT010000088.1:0-9385 GCA_964599255.1 uncultured Neptunicoccus sp.
GTGTGAAGCTAAACTGGGTTTCACTTGAAGAAGGCGTTCTGCGCGAGCAGGTAACGTCTGATACTGCCACAGGTGGCGGTCAGTACGACATCATCAATATCGGTATGCAGGAAGCTCCGATTTGGGGTGCAGCGGGCTGCATCGAGCCTCTGAACTTTGGCGCTGACTACGACGTAGAAGACATTCTACCAGCGATGCGTGCTGGATTGTCTCACGAAGGTACGCTTTATGCTGCACCATTCTACGGTGAGTCTTCTATGGTTATGTACCGTAAAGACCTTGCAGATGCAGCTGGCGTTACAATCAATGACAATGACAGCTGGTCTCGCGTGAAGCAGGCAGCAGCTGCAATGCATGACCCAGACAATGGCGTTTATGGTGCCTGTTTGCGCGGTAAGCCAGGTTGGGGTGACAACATGGCGTTCATCACGACTGTTGTGAACTCTTTCGGTGGTGCATGGTTCGACGCTGATATGCGTCCAGCGCTTGACACTCAAATGTGGAAAGATGCGATCAACTTCTACGTTGACCTGCTTGGCAACTACGGCCCTCCAGGTTCTGAAGGCAACTCTTTCAACGAAATCTTGGCACTTTACAACGAAGGTAAATGTGGCATGTGGATCGACGCGACAATCGCGGCATCTTTCCTAGAAAGCGATCAAGTTGCATATGCGCAGTCTCCAAATGCAGGTAATGCTGCTGGCGCAAACTGGTTGTGGGCATGGGCAATGGCAGTTCCTGCGGGTTCTCCAAACGCTGACGCTTCTATGAAGTTCATCGAATGGGCGACTTCTAAAGAGTATGTTCAAGCTGTTGGTAACCACCCGGACTTCGGTTGGGGCTCCGTTCCAACTGGACAGCGCGCATCTACTTACGCGATCCCAGAATTCCAAGCAGCAGCTGGTTTCGCAGCAGCTGAAATGGCAGCGATCGACAGTGCGGCACCTGCTGCATCTGCAATCAAGCCATATGTTGGTGTTCAGTTCGCAGCTATCCCAGAATTCCCACAAGTGGGTTCTGCAGTTGCACAAGAAATGGCAGCGGCCCTTTCAGGCGCAAAATCAGTTGAAGAAGCTCTTGCAGCCTCTCAAGCAGCAGCTGATGCGATCATGAAAGAAGCTGGCTATTACGAATAAGAGCCTCCTAGCTCTGGAGGGCCCGATGTTTTTCGGGCCTTCCATTTCCCGATCATACGTCGATTGATTTGACATGGGTGGCTCACCCATATTCAATCAGCCGATGCGTTAAACCCCAAGGAACTGATACAATGTCAGACCGCAAACTTCCCAGACTATTGCAGACACCCGCTGTAATTCTGTTGCTCGTCTGGATGTTGGTCCCGCTTGGTATGACGCTCTTTTTCTCGTTCATTCGATACGTGCTGAATAGTTTAAGTCGGCCCGAATGGACGAAGCCGTCGATTGAAAATTGGCGCGGCTTTGGCAACTATAATTTTGTTCTAGAAAACAAGGATTTTTGGTTCGCGGTTTCAAATTCTCTATTCATCGTCGGTAGTATTATTGCGCTCACAGTTGTGTTGGGTCTGGCAATTGCGGTCTTGGTTAACCGTGCATTTCCTGGGCGCGGGATTGTGCGGGTTTTATTGATCTCCCCCTTCTTCGTCATGCCCGCAGTGAACGCAGTTTTATGGATTAACATGATCCTGGATCCCGTTCTCGGTCTACAAGGAATCGCCGTGAATGGCATGAATGAATTCGTGGCTGGGATGAAAGACTTCCCCATTCTTGGTTCATTCTTCTCGCTCTGGCCCGAACTTCAACCGATTTCATTCCGTGCGACTCAAACTAGTGCGTATGCGGTGATCATCATGGTGACGTGGCAATGGACGCCATTTGCTGTTTTAATCTTTATGACCTCTTTGCAGTCAGAGGATCAGCAGCAGAAAGAGGCGGCTGTACTTGATGGTGCAGGCCCCTGGTCGATGTTTGTCAATCTGACCATTCCGCATCTTGCGCGCCCGATTGCAATTGTGGTGATGATCCAGGCAATTTTTCACCTATCGCTTTATGCAGAGATTGAGATTGTTAGCCGGGGCAACGGTAACAAAAACTTACCTTATCTGATTGGGGAATTTGCGACCAATAATATTGGTGCGGCAAGTGCGACGGGAATTTTCGCGGTCATTCTGGCCAATATAGTAGCAATCTTTTTGCTCCGAATGGTCGGTAAGAGTTTGATGGATTAAGTCATGGCGATTGTTGCACAGCACTCAACTTTTTCACGCATTTTTTGGCCGGCTGTTGCATGGATTGTTGCCATTGTGTTTTTCTTTCCAATTTTCTGGATGGTGTTTACCAGCTTCAAAACAGATGCGGATGCCGTGAAGCCTGAATTCCTGTTTGTGTTCAAACCGACGCTCGAAAATTACCTGAATATGACTGAAAATTATGATTATTGGCGGTTTGCCATAAATTCGGTCATTACCTCGACTTTCGCGACTTTGTTTGCGCTGGTTGTGGGGGTGCCATGTGCTTATGCCATGGCCTTCAATCCAACCCGAGCGACCAAGGACATCCTTATGTGGATGCTGTCCACCAAGATGTTGCCAGCCGCGGCTGTCCTTTATCCGATGACGTTCCTAACGAAAAATTTCCTTGGGATATACGACACCCATTTTCTTGTCATTGTAGTATTGATGTTAATCAATCTGCCCATCGTGATTTGGATGTTGTTCACTTATTTTAAGGAAATACCTAAGGAAATTATCGAAGCGGGGAAAATGGACGGCGTTAACACATGGGGTGAGATCAAAGACATCCTGATACCGCTTGCATGGGGTGGGGTAGCTTCAACGGCACTTTTGTGCTTTATCTTTTGTTGGAACGAGGCTTATTGGACGGTCCGCTTAACGACTACGGAAGCAGCCACACTTTCTAAATTAATTGAGGGTAACCGCGCGCCGGAGGGGCTCTTCTTTGGTCGTTTGTCAGCGGTATCAACAGCCGCCGTAGGGCCAATCGTTGTTTTGGGCTGGTTCTGTCAAAAACAACTCGTCCAGGGTTTGACTTTTGGGGCAGTTAAGTAATGTTGGAGGCCGCACCGACTTCTTTAGGGGGAAAGACCTGTATTGTCACAGGGGCTTTGGGTGGCATCGGTGCGGCCACCGCAGAGCATTTTGAAGCATTAGGCGCTCGGGTCTTGACGACAGATATTGCTGACGATCCACGAGGGACGCACCATGTTTTCGATCTTGGTACAGACCAAGGATTACAAGCCTGTACAGAGTGGGTGCAAGACGAGAAGCCCGATGTGCTCTTCAACAATGCGGCAATCTTTGACATGGGCAGTGTGCTCGATGCGGATTTGGATCAATATGATCGGCTGTTTCAGATTAATGTCCGGGCAATGTATGGCGTGATGCAATCCGCCGCACGATCTATGAAAGAGAATGACCAGCAGGGTTCGATCATCAATCTATCCTCGCAAGCAGGTCACCGGGGTGAGGCGCTGGTAGCTCATTACTGCGCGACAAAGGCGGCAGTTATTAGCTACACCCAATCAGCAGCTCTTGCTCTTGCGCCCTATAAGATCCGCGTTAATGCGATAAGCCCAGGTGTTGTAGACACGTCAATGTGGAAAGATGTCGATGCGTTGTTTGCAAAATTTGAAGGCAAAGAAATCGGGCAAAAAAAGCGCGAAGTGGGCGAGGCTGTTCCTCTTGGTTATATGGGTACGCCAAAAGATATCGCGCGCGTCGCAGTCTTTCTTGCTTCCGAGCAATCTCAATATATTACCGCTCAGACGTTAAGCGTCGACGGCGGCTCGGTTCTAAGGTTGTAAGCGCCCATGTCCATCATCCAACCCGAATTTGAATATGTCGATCGTGGAACGGAAAGCATCCGTTACCTAGAACATGGTTGGCCGACTGAATTATGTCGCTGGCATAGTCACAAGGAATACGAGCTTCATCTGGTCACCGCCACACGCGGCAAAGCCTTTATCGGGGACTATATTGGAGATTTTGAGCCGGGTAGTTTGTTCCTAACCGGGCCTAACCTGCCCCATAACTGGGTCACAGATGAACACACCCACCCAGAGCCCGTCGAAATTCGTGATATGCTCGTCCAATTCAGCGAGGAAAGCATCGGCGATTTGACCAGCGCATTTGCTGAATTCAAAGAAATGGATCAAATGTGGGAACTCGCCAAGTCTGGTATCGAGTTTGTAGGTTTTGATGCGACCTTTGCACGAGGGCATCTGGAACGCATTCGCAACACGCGCGGTGCGGAACGCATCGCGGCTTTTATACGATTCTTAGTTCGCATTAACGAACATGCTGAAAAGCGTGCTCTTTCTGTTGCGTGGACAGCTCAACCAGAGGGGAACTCAAAGCAGGCGCGAATTGGGGCTGTGGTTGATCATATCTCTCAAAATTATTCAGAGGAAATCACGCTTGAACAAGCGGCAGATATGGCAGCGATGAGCGCACCCGCATTTTCGCGGAACTTTAAAAAGGCAACGGGAAACAATTTCATCGAATTTGTGACCCGAGTACGCGTGGGCCAAGCCTGTTCATTGCTTTATGCCACAGATGATCCGGTATCTGCGATTTGTTATGATGTCGGTTTTCAAAATCTCGCCAACTTCAATCGCCATTTTCTGAAGATGAAAGAAATGACACCGACCGTTTACCGCGAACTTGCTCGCAGCGAGTTGGCCCCCTCTAAAGGGGCAAGACAATGAATCGCCAATCTAAAGTTACAATAGAGCGGACAAGATATGACCGCGAATCCTGTGAAATTGGTATCGTGCATCTGGGCTTTGGCGCATTTCACCGAGCGCATCAGGCTGTTTATATAGATGACTATATGGACCAAACAGGCGATCTGGCTTGGGGTATTGCGGCCGTAAACTTACGCACTGAGGAACGGGAGAGCTTTTTCACTCTGTCAAAGGACGAAGACGGGTATCTTCTAAAAACCACATCGCCCGATGGCGTCAGTACATTTCGCATGGTGCGTAGCCACACTCACTACGCAGATTGGTCGAGTGATGCTTTTGCTGCAGAAAATTTGTTAACGAGAAACTCTGTCAAATTGGTCAGCATGACCGTGACAGAAAGTGGATATTACCTGAATGACGATTGGTCTTTGAATATACATGATCCAATCATCGCCGAAGAAATCTCAGGCGGGACTAAACGATCTGTCTATGCGTATTTGGCATCTGCTTTAAACGCACGCATGATCAGCTCGGGCGCTCCGATTACGATCCTATGTTGCGACAACATCAGATCCAATGGCGCGAAACTGGAGCGTAATTTCAAAACCTATCTCAAAGCCATTGGTCAAGAAGATTTGGCGTCATGGCTTGATCAAAATGCGACTTTCCCTAACTCAATGGTGGATCGCATTACTCCGAGAGCAACCGATGCTCTCCGTGCAGAAATCACTGCGATTGCGCCTGGGCTTTCGTCATCTGTTATTCATGGTGAAAGCTTCATCCAATGGGTTCTAGAAAACAAACTTGCCGCAAAAATACCTGCACTTGAAAAAGTCGGTGTTGAAATCGTGGACGATGTCGATCCCTATGAAGAGGCGAAAATTCGCATTCTTAATGGAGGACATACGGCGCTATGTTACCTTGGTGCATTGGCAGGTTTGAAAACCTTTGATCAAGCTATGGAACATCCCCATCTTAAAATGCATTTCGATGGGATTGAAACAGAGAACATCCTGCCAGGGCTTACGCTAGATCTGCCTTTTGACAAAACCGAGTATCGCGATCTAATTTCAAGACGCTTTTCGAATGCAGCGATCGCTGATGATCTGGGTCGCATCTGCATGGATGGATGGTCGAAATTTCCGATTTTTATCCGACCGACGATGAAAAGCTGCTTAGCCCAAGGGATTAGCCCCACATGGTGTTATGACAGCATTGCGAGCTGGTATGTATATGCCCGCCGGTTTGCAAATGGGCAGACCCATATTCCCTATATCGAACCCTACTGGGATCATTTGGAACCTTTGCTGGCAGAGGGACAAGAAACCATTTTCGCGGGGCTAGAGGCGCTTTGGTCAGACCTGCCAAAAACTTACGATGAATTCGTGCCGCAATTGGTTGCGGCGATACAAAGGATGGAAGAAGCATGGCCAATCTAACGATCAGAGATGCCAAGAAATCTTACGGCACCACACAAGTCATCCATGGGATTGATCTAGACATCGAGGATGGAGAATTTGTGGTCTTTGTGGGTCCGTCTGGTTGCGGGAAATCTACATTGCTTCGCATGATTGCTGGGTTGGAAGACATCACAGCGGGCGAAGTTTCCATCGGTGAACAAGTGGTTAATGAGGTGGCTCCTTCAAAGCGCGGCGTTGCAATGGTGTTTCAAACCTATGCACTGTACCCGCATATGAATGTCTTCAAAAATATGGCCTTTGGCCTACGCCAAGCCAAGATGCCAGAAGATGAAATTAAAAAGCGCGTCCATGCGGCTGCAGAGATTTTGCAAATCACCGATTATCTGGATCGCACACCCAAAGCCCTATCAGGTGGTCAACGCCAACGCGTGGCAATCGGACGCGCGATTGTACGAGAGCCAGAGGTTTTCTTGTTTGACGAACCATTGTCAAACCTAGACGCAGCACTGCGTGTAAATACTCGTTTGGAGATTGCGCGACTGCACCAGCGTTTGGGCACAACCATGATCTATGTGACCCATGATCAAGTCGAGGCAATGACCTTGGCTGACAAGATTGTTGTGCTACGTGACGGCGTGATCGAACAAGTTGGCTCGCCCGTCGACCTATATGAGCGGCCAGATAATATGTTTGTCGCGGGCTTTATCGGCAGTCCAAAAATGAATTTCTTTGGGGCAGCGGCGCTTTCCAAGGGCATTACAAGCGTTGTTAAGGGAGCTGCCAAGTCGGATAAGATTGGTATCCGTCCAGAACATTTGCGGGTTACGACAAAAGCAAGCGCATTCCTTAGCGCAAAACTCGAACTCCTCGAAAATTTGGGCGAAAATGTCCTTGCACATTTCGTTGCATCAGATGGAACGGAGTTTATTGCCAAGCTCGATACTGTCCCAAAAGAGAAAATTGGCGAACAGATGCACTTTACAGCCGATAAAAAACGTATTCATCTTTTTGACAGCAAAACAACCGCGCGAAAGTAAATTATGATCCTTTGCTGTGGCGAGGCCTTGATCGATATGGTGCCTGACGAGACAGGCGCCTTTGTGCCGCTAGCTGGTGGCGCTGTATTTAACACCGCAATCGGACTTGGGCGACAAGGTGTGCCGGTCGGCCTTCTCTCTGGAGTTTCGACTGATCTATTTGGTGCGAGGTTGGTTGACGAGCTTTCAAACAGCAACGTGGCGACAGAACATTTAGTGCGATCCGACCGACCAACAACGCTTGCATTTGTGACCCTCGAGAATGGTAAAGCTAAATATGCGTTCTACGACGAAAACACTGCCGGTCGCCTGATAGAATCTTCCCAAATTCCAGAGAGTTTACCAAGTGATATTCAGGCTCTGTTTTTTGGTGGCATCAGCCTCGCTGTGGAGCCCTGTGCTGATACGTATCTGGAGATCCTAAAACGCCACGGTGAGAACCGTTTGGTGATGGTCGACCCGAATATTCGTCCGGGATTTATTGCTGATGAAAAACGCTATCGGGCACGTCTTAACGAAGTGCTCAGCCTTTCTGATATTATCAAAGTATCTGATGAAGACTTGGATTGGCTAGATCCTAGGGCTGTAGGAATTGAAGAAAAAGCCGGTGATCTATTAAATCTGGGGGTAAAACTTGTTTGTTTGACGCTTGGTGCCGATGGGGTGAAAGTGTTTTCGAGCGAGGGTTTGTTGGCGGAAATAGTCGCGCCCAAAGTGAATGTTGTGGATACAGTTGGGGCTGGCGATGCTTTCAACGCTGGCTTGCTTACGGTATTGCACCGAAAGGATGCGTTGCGAAAAGCTAATCTGAACGATTTGGCTGTTGCGACCATGAAACAAGCGATTGATTTCGCGGCTCGATTTGCAGCAGATACTGTTACACGCAAAGGTTCCGACCCAGCGTGGAATTTCGAATGAAGGATGGTCCTTAACAATGCATGCAATTTCCACATGGCATTAAAAAAATCGACCCGCGGAGATTTCTTTAGACTGTCGGAAACTCTGCTACATATGCAAATATCTATTGATACTAGTCGCCGGCAAATGAGCTTCTGAAAGCTGCGGCCCAATGGCCGTCGACATTTGTGAAAATCCAGAGCGAACGGAATTGGCTTAGGATTTCACCGCCTTTTGCATATCGGGTGATCTGGATATCGAGGTGCACCTTGTTTGGGGCATGGGCCACAACTTGGATGTCATCGGCAGTTGAATGATCCCAATTGCCGCCTGCGCGAGATTTGAAATCCCTGAAATAAGCAGCACCAGTTTCCCAAGTATTCAGTTTTGTCCCGCTAAGTCGGTGATGTGGGAAATGCATTGTTTGTAGTAACGCTTTTTCATCTCGTGCGTTCAATGCCACGATATGATTTTGAATGACTTGTTTCGCCGCAGCGATGGATTGATTGCTCATCTTTGCCCTTACTGTTTGCCAAATCCATAAAGCTTTTGCGGGTTGTCTACCAAGACCTTTTGTTGAAGTTCTGGGGTTGGGAGCCACTCTGGAATAAGATCAACCAAAGCACCATCATTTGGCATCGGGCCATCAAAAGCAGGATGCGGCCAATCGGTACCCCAAAGTAGGCGATCTGGGTTTGCTTCCACCAACGCGTGGACAAAGGGCGCGCAGTCAATGACATTAGCCCCCAATCGATAGGGGGCAGAAAGTTTTACATAGGCGGTTCCTTCGCTCACATGTCGAAGTAGGCTTTGAAAGCCGAGGTCCTCGACCCCGTTTAACGCAGGCACGTGCCCCATGTGATCGATGACAATTGGGACGGGCAGATTTGAAACCTCGTCTAGTAATTTGTGACCTTCCGACACATTGATTAAAAACTCAAGGTGCCAATCGAAGGGCGCGATGGCCTCTGCCAGCTTTGGGATCATGCCAATATCAGTTGCGCCTTTGAAAAGTGCATTGATCCGAACGCCGCGACAGTTTTGATTGTGGAGTTCTTCGAGATCGGCCGCTGTTGGAACGTGATGAAGCACGATGATTGCACGGCGATCTGCACTGTTTGAGGCGTGCCGAAGCGTGGTTCGATTGTCGGTGCCATAAATGCTCGGTTGGACAACAACGCTTCGCTGGAAGCCCAAGGCGTTTTGCAAGGACGAAAAGTCACTTTCGCTAGCAATCGGGGGCGTATAACTTCGGTTTTCCGCAAGTTGCGAGGGGGCATCAAAAATGTGGTAATGTGTGTCGACGCTACCAATCGGCAACTTAAAACACGACGTTTTAGGACGGGG
>CAZRFT010000089.1:0-17086 GCA_964599255.1 uncultured Neptunicoccus sp.
GTTTTCTACCTCGCCAAAATCGCGCATCAAAGAGCGGGACGCGATACGCGCGGCTTTCATCATCACGTTAATATTTGCGGACCATTGAGACATGTTTGAGCGGCCTTTTGACGTTCGGTTGCCCCCTATAGGCAGATGGGCAGGGAAACCCAAGGGGAAAATTTGGGCGGGGTGAGAGCGAAGCTCTAACACTTCAAAATCGAGATATTCTTACAGCCCCGAACGCTGGGTTAAGAAAATCGCCTGGGGGAAGAATCCCACGTCGGTAAAGCGGGGGTGTAGACGTCGGTATCGCGTCGGTGTTTGGTAGGTGCAAGAATTGTTAATGGAAAAAGCTGAAAACATTTTAAAATTGTTAACAACAAGTGCCCGGCGTCGGAAATTCGCGCCATCTCGTTAATTTTTCGGGTTTAGAGGTTAATATTTAGGAAATTCGCAGGCTATCCCCGCTGCGCGCGTGTGAATTTCACAAAATCTTCCATATAGCCCAGATCGCGTTCAGTGTCGCGCATGGCGGCGTAAAGGGTGCGGGTGAGGCCGTTTTTTGTGATGGGTTTTGAGACGAAATCATGTCCGTATTTTTGATCCTCGATCACCCAATCGGGTAGAACGGATATGCCGCGACCAGAAGCGACGAGAAGGACGATGACCGCCGTTAGCTCTGCCTGGCGCACAGATGCGGGTTCCACACGAGCGGGGATTAGAAGTTGGGAGAAAATATCGAGACGGGTTTTATCGACCGGATAGGTGATCAGCGTTTGATCGCGGAAATCCTCTGCTTCGATAAAATCCTTGTCTGCTAGTGGGTGATCTGTGGCGCAAACAAAGGTGGGGGTATACTCAAAGAGGGGTTCGAAGATGATGCCCGGCAGATCTTCGGGATCTGATGAGATGACGATATCGACTTTTTCCTCCATCAATGCTGGCAGTGCATCAAAGGCCATGCCGGGTCGTATATCGACATCGACTTGCGCCCAATCTTTACGGAATGCTTCGAGCGCAGGGAACAGCCATTCAAAACAGGCGTGACATTCAATCGCGATATGCATGCGGCCTGAATCACCATCACGAAGGGTCGCAAAATCAAGTTCGGTCGCGGCGATCTGGGGCAGCACCTTTTCTGCGAGATCAAGCAACTTATAGCCTGCTTTGGATAGTTTCAGAGGTTTGGAGCGACGAATGAAGAGTTCCATCCCCACCTGATCTTCAAGCGCCTTGACCTGGTGGGAAAGTGCGGATTGGGTAATGTTTAAAACCTCTGCCGCGCGCGCAAGTCCACCCTGTTCGTGGATTGCCTTGATTGTTTTGAGATGGCGGAACTGCAAATGCATTGAACGCATCCTTCAATAAAATTTCATGATTTATATGAATAATATGAATTTGATTCAATGACTGTTTTTAGCCAGTTTGGCGGAAATTTAAGAAAGAAAAACTATGACCGCCTCTGTTAATCCGTTCAACCTGTCCATCGAAGTTTTCCCACCGCGCGATTTGGTTGCGAGCTTCAATTTGTGGTCAACAATTGAAACCTTGCAAGCGCTTGATCCCGATTTTGTGTCGGTCACTTATGGGGCGGGCGGTTCAACCAAACAAAATACAACCCAAGCCGTAGAGGCAATTTCTCGCAAATATGGGGCCGCCGTTGCGGGTCATCTTACTTGTGTGGGTGCGCCGCGTGATCATGTGCTGAGCGTGGCACAGGATTTCTGGCATAAAGGTGCGCGAAAATTGGTGGCATTGCGCGGCGATATTCCAGATGCAGAAAATATTGTCCCTGCTTCCCATTCATTCCGCGATCCGATCGAGTTGATCACGGCAATTCGCAGGCTTTACGATTTTGAATTTTACGTGGCGGCCTATCCCACGCCACATCCAAAAGCCAAATCTGTTGCCGCAGATATTGAGTTTTTGAAAGCCAAGTTTGATGCCGGCGCGACCGCGGCGATCACTCAGTTCTTTTTTGAGGCTGAGGATTTCCTTCGCTTTCGCGATCGCTGTGTGAAAGCCGGCATCACACAAAAAATTATCCCCGGCATCTTACCGATTGAGAATTGGGAAAAGACAAAGCTTTTCGCAAGCCGTTGCGGGGTGCCTGTGCCTGAAGAATTAGACGCCACATTTGGCAAGGCACAGGATCGCGAAACGCATGATCTGCTTTCCACGGCTGTAGCAACGGAGCTTTGTGACAGTCTGCTGTGTGAAGGGGTAGAGGATCTACATTTCTATACTTTGAACAGGGCGAGTTTAACCTTGACGGTTTGCCGAGCTTTGGGGCGCACGCCCGAACTGCGTGAATTAAAAGCAGCCTCTTAGCTCCATCGACCTCCCGTCGATGAAAAGGCCGGCCTTTGCGCCGGTCTTTTTATTTGACCCTTCTTTGTCTTGGCTCCTAATCTGTCATTCAGGAGATTTGGGATGCCAAAGGATTATAGCTTGAGTGGAAATGGTGCGGACGGTGCGGCGCAAGCTGGACTGGCAAACCCCAATTGGTACCGAACGAAAATAGCCCCTTCGGCCATCCGTGCACTGATGGAAAAATCAGATGCGATTGCGCTTCGTGATACCGCCCTATGGTTTGCCTTGCTGGGGGCAAGTGCTGGGATTGGAATTATGCTTTGGCCAAGTTGGGCTTCCCTGCCATTTTGGATTATTTACGGCGTGCTTTATGGGTCAGCGTCGGATGCGCGTTGGCATGAATGTGGGCATCGCACCGCATTCAAGACCGAATGGATGAACAACCTCGTTTACCATATCGCGAGCTTTATGTTGGTGCGAAACCCGTATGTTTGGCGCGCAAGCCATGTGCGTCATCACACCGATACGATCATTGTTGGGCGTGATCCAGAAATTGTGGCGATGCGCCCGCCTGATCTGATGAAGCTTTGTCTGAATTTTTTTGGGGCTGATCGATACCTATCTATTGGTAAAACGCATGTTCCTGCATGCCTCTGGCCGGTTACACGCCGATGAAGTGACCTATCTTCGTGAGAGCGAGCATGAAAAAGTGTTTTGGATCGCGCGGATATGGATTGGAATTTATGGTTGTGTCATTGGCCTGTCCATATGGATGGGTTCGATCTTGCCCCTGATGGTGATTGGCTTGCCGCGGCTTTATGGGGCATGGCATCACGTCATGACAGGGGTGTTGCAGCATTTAGGTCTGGCGGAGAATGTGACGGATCATCGGTTGAACACGCGCACAGTGCTGATGAACCCCGTGACGCGGTTTATTTATCTGAACATGAATTACCATATCGAGCATCATATGTTCACGATGGTGCCCTATTATCATCTGCCCAAGCTGCATGACATGATCAAACATGATCTGCCAGCGCCTGATCCATCGATCTTTGCCGCGTTCAGGCGTCTGATCCCTGTCTTGATCAAACAGCTGCGATATGAAGATGCGGTGATCATTCGCGATTTACCCGCGACAGCCGCACCCTATGCCAAAGAGGTGGAGAAGCTACGCCCCCACGCGGTTTAATACGCTGCCAGCTTTCCCTTTTCTGGCTTGCCTGTGGGCGTGCGGGGAATTTCATCCAAGAACTCCACCTGTGTGGGCACCATGTATTTTGCCATGATGGGGCGGCAGTGATCTTGAAGAGCCTCAGCGGTTAGTTCCCGATTAGGTTTGAGCGTGACGAAGGCCTTGATCTCTTCTTCGCCCAAGGCGCTGGGCGCACCGATGACCGCGCAATCTTCGATATCTGGGTGGGAGAGGATGCCTTCCTCCACCTCAAAGCCAGAGACCATTTCACCTTTGACGCGGATCCGTTCGGCTTTGCGGCAGATGAAGTAGAAAAGACCCTCTTCATCAATCCGCGCAATATCGCCTGTGTAGAACCACCCGCCCTTGCGGGTTTCTGCGGTTTTTTCAGGCATGCCGAAATACTCATCAGACATGACACCTGGTTCTTTGGGGCGGATGATGAATTCGCCCGTAGAGCCCAAAGGCAAATGATTGCCGTCATCATCTGCCACACCAATGTCAAATTCGGGGAAGGGAATGCCGCCCGGGTGATCCCATTGGGGGCAAACAACCCAACCGCCATCAGTTGAACCGTACCCACCGCCCGGGATGAGATGCATGTCGAACCTTGCGTCCCATTTTTCCTTGGGCACGGGCGCGGGCGTTGACCAACATCTTGTGACCTTGTGGGTCGTCTCTAGCTTGCTTGGCTCTTGTGACCAGAGCAGTTGCTGGACAGATCCCAGCATCAAAAACCATGTCGCGCCGAATTGGTTAATCTCTGGCCAGAAATTCGAGAGGCTAAAGCCATCGCGAAGGATGACGCGCCCGCCTGTGAGCATAGTAGGCAGGACATCGTAATAGGCAGGACCAATATGCGAAAGCGGGTAGGGCGAATAGATGACATCCTCGGCCGTCACGCGGAACGCTTTTACGACGTTTTCGGCAGTGCGTAGGCCGTAACGATGGGACAGAACGCATCCCTTTGACACGCCAGTAGTGCCAGAGGTGAACATGACAGATGCAGGCGCAAGGTCATCAGTTGTTGCAGGGATATGCGTATCTGTGTCTGACAGCAGATCCTCAAAGGCGAGGATGTCGAGATGCGTGAAGCGTTTCTTTGCTTCATCGGCACCGCTCGTCACAATGAGGGTCCTCAATGCGGGGAGATCAGAAAGTACCGCCTCGATCGCATCGAAATGGGCGGGCGAGGTCATCAATATCGGGGTCTCGGTCAAGCTAATCGCACGAGCAAGAGCAGGGCCGCGAAAGGCGCGGTTCACCGATACTTCGACGCTTTTTACCTTTTTAAGCGCGTAGGTTGTCGCGAGGTATTCCACGCCGTTTTCCAACATAAGTGCTGTGTGACTGGGAAGCTGCCCAAAATGCGCCAAAAACCCATGTGCGATACGATTGGTGAGCCGCTCGAACTCGGCATAACTAAGCGTCTCGCCGCTGGGCGCGATCGTTAAAAACGGGCGATCGCCAAAACGCGCCGCGCAATCGTAGAGAACATCACCAATGGGTTGGTAAAGAGGCATGGCTAGACCTTCAGCTTTATCGAAGTTACGAAAAGCGCGCCCTAACCTTAGGGTCAATTCATTTTGCGACTAGTCTGTCGGATTTACGCTCTTTCTGCGTATTCCATCGTTTCGGTGTTCACTACAACATCGGTGTCTTGATCCACAAATGGCGGCACCATGATGCGGATGCCGTTATCCAGAAGGGCGGGTTTGAAGCTGTTTGCGGCTGTTTGGCCCTTCACCGCGGGTTCCGTTTCAACGATTTTGCAGGTTACTTTCTGCGGCAACTGTGCGTTTAGCGCTTCGCTTTCGTAATATTCGATCTGAATGGTCATCCCGTCTTGGAGGAAGGGACGGCGGTCGCCCAAGATATCAGCAGGTAATTCGATCTGCTCAAAGGTCTCGTTATCCATGAAAACCAACATGCCATCGCTTTCATAGAGGAATTGCTGGTCTTTTTGCTCAAGACGCACCTTTTCTACCTTATCGGCCGAACGGAAGCGCTCGTTGAGTTTGGAGCCATTGCGGAGGTTTTTCAGCTCAACCTGGGCAAATGCACCGCCTTTACCGGGTTTTACATGGTCAGTTTTAACTGCGACCCAAAGCCCATCATTATGTTCCAGCACGTTTCCGACACGAATTTCGTTCCCGTTAATCTTTGCCATTTTGGGCTTAACCTCTTGTTTGGTTTGAAAAATTTCAAAAATGGTCTATATATAGGGTTTCAACGGCTAGCAAGGTGTGATCCAGATCGAAATCTGGTTGTTTTTAACGCTTTTCCGGGGGTTATAGTTATGCGCAGAGCGCATGATAGCTATGCGTTTAGCTACCTACCGAATCGTGACGAAATGGTCATATTGCGACTTGTTAAGCCAAAGACAAGACTAAGAAGGAAACGAGATGTTCGATTTCGTTGATGATACAGCTTACACGAATGACCAGGGCAAACGCTCGCAGAAGCTCTTTGCGGCTGTTGTGCTTGCTGCCTTGGATGATGCGATTGCTGACGACAAAAAATACGGTAATGGTGTTGAGTCCATTGCGCGTTGGGCACGGTCTCGTGACGGGCGTGAAGTATTGATGTGCGCCGGCATCGAGCCGACAGAACGTTGTGTGTCGGGTATGATGACTTTCGTAGAGAAAGGCGTGCGGACTTCTGTTGCGCTTTCTCGTGAAGAAAGTGAACGTCAAGCCGCGGCACGCGAAGCGGCTTAATCCTCCCAGTAAAGCTGTTAAAACCAAAAGACCCGCGCCTCTGGTGCGGGTTTTTTTGTGGCTATAGACCAAATAATTATTGCACGTTAAAGTTGTATAGCTTTTGGGATTACACGATCAGCGAATGTATAGCTTTTATAGCGTCGATAAAGATTTCACCCTGATTGATATCGGAGGGGATTGGGATCAATTCGCCATAGAAAATAATGGGGCGACATGCCTTGCAGCCAATTTAATTGGGTCGGAGTTGCTTCAATTTATTTCCGGCGATACGACAAAGATGTGGATCAACGCGATTATTCAACGCGCGCGTTACACCGGCGACACTATCGTCACGCGGTATCGTTGTGATGGACCAGATACAAAACGCGTCTTTCGGCTTACCGCTCGTTTGAACAGCGCCGATCTTGTGAGAGTGGAACATCAGTTGCTGTCCACGGAGAAAAAACCCGCGCCCCCACCGGTTATCACGAAAGCGGGGAAATCAAATCGGGTACAACATTGTTGTGATTGCTCTCAGGTGGAAATTGATGGGCAGTGGCAAGATATCGAGGACAGGGAATTAGATACGTCCTATTTTGTTATCCATACCGTATGTGAAAGCTGTCGAAAAAAACCGTAGTGCAGGTTGCCCTTATTTTTTCAAACGACGGGTTGGTTCAGCTTCGCTTGGATCCTCGGGCCAATAATGTTTGGGGTATTTTGCGCGCATATCCTTGCGCAGATCTGCATAGGATCCCGCCCAAAGGCCCGGTAAATCCTTGGTTAATTGAATGGGTCGCTGGGCGGGCGACAGAAGTTCGAAAAGGATGGGCTCCTTAGCCTCACCGATTGTGGGGTGGTTCGTGATACCAAACACCTCTTGAATGCGAACCGACACTTTTGGGTTTTCGCCGGAATAGTCGATTTTGAGTTTGGTGCCTGTGGGCGCCGTGATGGCTTCGGGAACTAATTTATCGAGCGATGCGTTTTCTTCCCAAGAGAGGAGCGATTTTAAAGCAGGGGCAAGTGCTACGTTTTTCAGCTCGGATTTGCTTGCAATCCCACCCAGAAAAGGCAGCAACCAATTCTCGATCCCACCCAGCAGCGCTGCATCACTGACGTCAGGAAAATCCGCACCCCCTTTGGCAATCCGTGCGCGCAGCAACAATGCGCTGCGATCCCAATTCAGCGCCGAGAGCCCCAGTTGACGAATGCCTGCACAGATCGTTGTGGCTATTTCGTTATCTGGCGCGTCTTTCCAGCGCCGCTCCTCTAACACGAGGGCCCCAAGTTTTCGCTGCTCCAGTGCTTCGACGCGTGCCTCGCGTTTTGACCAGTGGCAGGATTGATGCCAGGACATGCGGTTCCCATAAAGCGTTTCAATCTGGGCTTTTGTGATCGAAATGCCCAAACGCAAGCGGGCTTCGCGGGCGTCCCCATCCAGATCAATGGCAACGATATACTCACTTGTGCCAAGTTCATCTTCGCCTGTTATGATTGCACCTTTACCGCCGGAGAGGTGATAGCGAGCGTCTTTTCCTTTTCTGCGTTTGCCAATGCGGTCTGGGAAAGCGACCGCTGCAAGGATCGCGGGGTCGGCTTCAGACCCGCTTGGCTTGAATTGTTTCGCTCGCGCCTCGAGCCGCGACTTGATGGGTTTAGGAATGGAATAGCGTGCCTCTGACGGCTTCTCTACCGCGCTTAGGCGAAGGCTAAGCGCGGTATCAGCGCCGCGGGGCAGGGGATCACGCTCTTCCAAAAGGGCCGCAATTGTGGCGGCGCGATCTGTTCCATAAAGCAGCATCGCAGCCAATCTGGGATGGGTGGGCGATTTTGCCATTTCCAAACCCTTGGCAGTCATATGACCATCCACATCCAGCGCGCCGAGGAGCTTCAGAAGCGTTCGTGCCTCGTCCAAATCACCCCCTTTGGGTTGCGTGAGTAGCGGCAGCGACACGGGATCATGGCTGCCCCATTGCGCAAGTTCAAAGGCAAAACCTGTTAAATCTGCGGTTTCGATTTCAGGCGGGGCAAAATGGGGAAAGGCGCCTTCTTCACCTTTCGCCCATAATTTATAACACACCCCTTCGCTGATGCGGCCCGCGCGTCCCATGCGCTGGGTGGCTTCAGCCTTGGAGCTGCGTTCCGTTACAAGGCGCGACATGCCGGCACCTGCATCAAATCGCGCCCGACGCGACAGACCGCCATCAACGACACAAGTGATCCCTTCGATCGTCAACGAGGTTTCGGCAATCGAAGTGGCAAGGACAATTTTTCGCGTTTTTGCAGGTGCGATGGCTTTTTGTTGTTCGCGAAAAGGCATCGCCCCGTAAAGCGGCGCGATCAGCAGATTTGGATGTTTTGGCGCAAGGAGCTTTTCGATCGATTTAATTTCACCTTCGCCGGGACAGAAGGCCAGAATGTCCCCTTCGGTTTCGGCAATGGCAGTGTCGAGAAGAGCGACCATCGCATTTGCAAATTCACGCCCCCTCAAAAAGCCCACGGGCCTTTCCGCATATCGCGCCTCTACGGGGAAGCTGCGCCCCTCAGCAGTCAAAACAGGGGCATCCATAAATTTCGCGATCGGTTCGGCATCTAGCGTGGCGGACATGACAAGAAGATGTAAATCCTCCCGTAGATTGCGGCGAATTTCGAGGGCAAGGGCGAGGCCCAGATCAGCATTCAAGCTGCGTTCATGAAATTCGTCAAAAAGGATGCAATCATAATCTGAGAGTTCTGGGTCGGATTGGATGATGCGCGTCAGCACGCCTTCGGTCACAACTTCAATGCGTGTGGCCGCAGAAATTTTGCTTTCACCGCGCATGCGAAGGCCCACGGTTTCACCGATGTTTTCGCCATAATGCTTTGCCAATCGGTCTGCGGCACTTCGCGCGGCAAGGCGGCGGGGTTCGAGCATAATGATTTTACGTTTGAATAATTTGGCAGTGTCCAAGGCAAGGGGAACACGTGTGGTTTTCCCCGCCCCTGGTGGGGCTTGTAGAACCAATTGGCCCTGATTGTGCAATTGATCGCAGATTTGGGGCAAAATCGGATCAATGGGTAAATTGGGGCTGAATTCGAACATGTTTCCCGCTATAGGCTGGGTTTTGAGAATTGTGAATAAATACTGACGCGATGCCTTGACCTTTTGGAGAAGGATTCGTAAGAGGCGGCTCTGTTATTCATTGCGTAATTGGTGTGATGGCACCTGCGCTTAAACGAGGATTAAATCCATGTCTCGTAAATGCGAATTGACCGGTAAAGGCCCAATGTCTGGCAACAATGTCAGCCACGCGCAGAACAAAACGAAGCGTCGTTTTCTGCCGAACCTAAATGATGTGACTTTGGCGTCTGACACATTGGGTCAATCATTCAAATTCCGCGTCTCTGCGGCAGCCCTTCGCACGGTAGATCACCGTGGCGGATTGGACGCATTCCTAGCGAAAGCGAAAGATGCTGAGCTGTCTGACAAAGCGCTGAAAGTCAAAAAAGACATTCAAAAGGCACAAGCGTCCGCTTAAGAGCGCGACCATTTGTCAAATCTTGAAACCTCGCCTTGTGCGGGGTTTTTTGTTAGGTGCACTTAGATAATCATTTTCAGGTGATATGATGAAATTCCTCCATTCGGCAGCGGCACCGGTATTTGCGGCACTACTTCTTTTGGCAGCGGTGATTTGTTCCGCCCATAAGCAATCCCAAATGGTCGACCTATCGGGCGGTTTGGTGATTGAGGATGCCTATATCCGTGCCAATTCACCCTCTGCTCCTGCGGCGGCGGGCTATATGGTTATTCGCAATGTAGGGGGCGCCGATGTGTTGATCGCCGCAGATGCAGATTTTGCCCGCCGCACTGAACTTCATTCTGTGAAGGTTGATGAAGACGGCGTGGCAAGTATGACGCCGATTGAGGGTGGCATTGAAATCCCAGCAGGCGGTGAAGCAGTGCTTGCGCGCGGGGCGACCCATGTCATGCTAATGGGGTTAACCGAAGCGTTGGCGCAGGGTGACGCCAAACCTGTGCGGCTGCTCTTTGAAAATGCCGGCGAAATGGTGGTTGAATTTATCGTGGATCACACACGCTGATTTAGCGCAAATACTCTGAAATCAGACGCGCGGCTTCTGCGCTAGGGCTTGTAAGCCCCGATTTATCTTCGCCCGGGAAGAACCGCGCCCGGGTGGCTGTTGGCATGGGTTGGGCTGCAAATCCATAAACGTCAAAACCGCTGGCCGCCATTTCCGCGGCCCATATTTCAAAAAGTTGGGTTTGGGCGGCTTTGGTCGCACCATAAGAGCCGAAAAATTTACCCGACGCCTCTGGGTCCGAGATATAGATCGCACGCCCCTTTTTAGCGCGAAGAAGCGGATCGACGCTTTCGATCAGATCTTTCGTGGCAGTGATATTGGTATCCACGGATTTAGCAAAATCTTTGCCGTCGATGTGATTGGCCGGGGTTAGCGGGGCTGCGTGAATGGCCGTGTGGATCCAAAGATCAATTCCGCCCCACCGATCATGAAGCGATTGCCCCATCCGACGGATGCCGTCGGTATCGTTGAGATCAAGGGGAACAAGCGTTGCCGAACCACCTTGGGCTTGAATACGATCATCGATTTCTTCTAAGGCGCCAGCCGTTCGGGCGAGCGCGATAATATGCGCACCCTCCGCACCCAGAGCTTCGGCCAATGCCGCACCTAAGCCCCGTGAGGCACCAGTAATAAGGCAGATTTTATCCTTTAAATCCATGGATGCGCATTTGCGCTGTTCTGAAGGGGGGCGCAAGAAGAAAAGAGGGGTTGCGCGCCTTTGGCGCGCGATGCGGTCGTACTTTGCGGGCAGGACACGCGCAAGCGCGCGCGCCCCGCCTCTTAAAGCGCGAATTGGCGCGGCGCGCCAATGATGACTGTTAAAAAGGTGAGTAAAGAGCCTCTATTCAGCCGCGAGTTTGAAACCTTTGGCGATTTGATCGCGGGGTTCAACGGGATATTGCCCTGAAAAGCAGGCATCACAATATTGAGGTTGAGCGTCATTGCGTCCCTCCGCAACACCGCAGGCGCGATAGAGCCCATCAAGCGAGATGAATTTGAGACTTTCGACCTGAAGATGTTCGCGCATCTCTTCTTCGCTCATGGTTGCAGCCAACAGCTTTTCCCGCTGTGGGGTATCCACGCCATAGAAACAGGGCCAAGCGGTGGGGGGGCTCGCGATACGGAAATGAACCTCTTTGGCGCCTGCATCGAGTACCATTTCTTTGATCTTGCGGCTGGTTGTGCCCCGCACCACGCTGTCATCGACCAAGATGACACGTTTATCTTTGATCAACGCGCGGTTCACATTCAATTTCAGCCGAACCCCCATATTACGGATTTGTTCCGTGGGCTCGATAAATGTGCGCCCCATATAAGAATTTCGAATGATGCCCATGCCATATGGAATGCCGCTTTCGTGGCTGTAGCCAATTGCCGCCGGCGTCCCGCTATCTGGAACGGGGCAGACGAGATCGGCCTCTACCGGGGCTTCGCGGGCAAGTTCGATGCCGATTTGGCGACGCGTTTCATAGACTGACACGCCGTCGAGGACACTGTCGGGTCTGGAGAAATAAACCTTCTCGAAAATACAGGGTCTGGGATTGGCCGATGGAAAAGGAAAACTGCTGTCGATCCCATCAACAGTGACGACCACCATTTCGCCCGGCGCAATCTCGCGCACAAATTCCGCGCCGATGATATCAAGGGCGCAAGTCTCTGAACTCAGAACCCAACCGTCGCCAATTTTACCCAATACCAAGGGACGCACGCCCAAGGGATCGCGCACCCCCATCAGTTTTGTCCGTGTCATTGCTACAACGGAAAAGGCGCCTTCCACCGAACCAAGCGCGTCTTTAAGACGGTTGGTGAGGTTATCTGCATGGCTACGCGCCATGAGGTGAATGATACATTCGGAATCGGAAGAGCTTTGGAAGATAGAGCCGCGCTCGATCAAAGAGCGCCGCAAGCTATCGGCATTTGTTAAATTTCCGTTATGCGCAATCGCGCAACCGCCCATTGCAAATTCGCCAAAAAATGGCTGCACATCGCGAATGGCGGTATGGCCCTTGCTGCCCGCTGTTGAGTAGCGCACATGGCCCATGGCGATATGGCCAGGCAACGTATCCATCAAACCTGCCTTGGTGAAATGATCGCGCACATACCCAAAGCGCCGCGCGGAATTGAAACCATCATCTTCGGCATAGGCAACGATGCCGCCCGCCTCTTGTCCGCGGTGCTGAAGCGCGTGCATGCCGAGGGCTACAAGTTTTGCAGCATCAGGCGCGCCGACGACGCCAAATACACCACATTCCTCTTTCAGACGCTCATCATCAAAGGGATGAGCGAGGAAGGGTTTGGCATCAGATAGCTGCATCAGCGATTCCCCAACAGGCTTGCGCCGCTTTTATAGGCGGTTGTGCGCGGAGTGTCACGGATTTGTCTGGCGCAGATCGGTTTAGTTGCCGTTTACTTCTGGAAGTGTGGGCGTCGAGCGATTGGTTTCGCACGTCTCTGTCATCTCGTTATATTTCTGCGTGAACCAACTGGTCAGAGATTCATCGCCCGCTTGGCTATCTGTTTCAATCGCTTGTTCGATGCTGCCTTGAGCGCCAGCCAAGAATTCTTTGGTCTTAGAATTTTCAACCATTTCGACCTGCGTGCCGATGAAGTTATAGGCAACAAGTGCCACAAGGATTAAAATCAAGCCGCGCGCCGCACCGAAGAGGAAGCCAAGCCCCTGATCAAATCCGGAAAGGGCGGATTTTTGAATGGCGCCCGCAAAAAGCGGTGTAAAAATTGCAGCCACAACCAAGGCACCGGTGAAAACGACAGCAAAACCTGCGATGATCGCCAATTCACAGCTATCACCCAAAATATCGCCCAGAACAGGCACTTCTGAAAGAAGGGGATGCACATCTTGAGCAAAATAAAAGCCCGCAACAGCGGCCACGATCCAGCCGACAATGGCGAGCATTTCGCGAACAAAACCGCGCGAATAGGCCAGAATTGAAGAGACGAGCAGGATGAAACCTGATCCCAAATCTATCAGTGTGAAATCTTCCATGATACCTTGCGCGTTTTAATCTAGATCGAAGACGCTTTTAACGAATGTATCGAGACGGTCAAACTTTTTTACAGGCAAGCCGCCATCGCTGGCCAGTTTCAAACGCGAGGGCGCGAAGCTTTCTTGGAAACCAAGCTTTTTGGCTTCCTTCAATCTTGCATCTGCTTGGGATACGGGGCGCAGACCACCAGAGAGGCTGATTTCCCCAAAAATGACAGCCTTGGGTGGCAGTGGGATGTCCTCTTTGGCGGAGACGAGTGCCGCGGCGACGGCAAGGTCTGCGGCGGGCTCCCCGATTTTCAAGCCGCCTGCGATATTGAGGTAAACATCAAAGCCAGCCATTGAAATGCCGCAGCGGCTTTCAAGCACGGCCAAGATCATGGCGAGCCGCGAGCTGTCCCATCCGACGACTGAGCGGCGCGGTGTGGCTAAAGGGGAGGGCGCGACAAGCGCCTGGATTTCAACGAGTAGGGGGCGTTGCCCCTCGATGCCTGCAAAAACAACTGAGCCTGCAGTTCCTTGGTCGCGTTCGGCCAAGAACAGCTCTGATGGGTTTGCGACCTCTTGAAGGCCCGCGCCCGTCATCTCAAAAACGCCAATTTCATCTGCCGCCCCAAAACGGTTTTTCACCGCGCGTAGGATGCGGAATTGGTGACCCCGCTCGCCTTCGAAATAAAGGACGGTATCAACCATATGTTCAACCACGCGGGGGCCAGCGATTTGCCCCTCTTTGGTGACATGACCAACTAAAATCACAGCCGTGCCGCGCGATTTCGCAAAGGTGGTGAGTTCATGCGCGGTCGCGCGGACTTGGCTGACGGAACCAGGGGCAGAACCCACATGATCGGCCCACATGGTTTGCACGGAATCGATGATGACGAGGTCAGGTTTTTCGGCTTCTAATGTCGTGAGGATGTCGCGGAGGTTGGTTTCGGTGGCGAGTTTGACGGGGGCGTCGGCCAACCCCAATCTTTCGGCGCGCATCCGTATCTGGCCACTAGCTTCTTCGCCAGAGATATAGATTGCCGATTTGCCGGTTCGGGCAAACGCAGCAGCGGCTTGGAGAAGCAGCGTTGATTTCCCAATGCCTGGATCACCGCCCACCAAAATGGCAGAAGCGGGGACAAGACCCCCACCCAGAACGCGGTCGAATTCTTCGATCCCACAAGAGGTGCGGGCAAGGGGGGCTTCTTTGGTTGCCAGATCGCCCAAAGGCACCTGACGCCCTTTGGACGCACCCAAGGCTTTGCCCGTAGGACCGCTAGACAAGGGGGCTTCTTCGCTAATGGAATTCCACGCGCCACAGCCCTCGCATTGACCAGCCCATTTTTTATGCACCGTGCCGCAGCTTTGACAGATAAATTGTGTTGCTTGTTTGCCCATATCGGGGGCGAGATTAGAGCGCAGGCGCGCTGTTGACCATCCCAATCATGACCCAAATCGCAAAAATCACTTGGTAGATGGGAATGAGTCGAAAGAAACCTCGTTCGCTGGCAATGCCGATACCACCCATAAAGACCATGATGAGGCCCAGAATCTTTTCGGCATGTGATACATCGAAATAAAGGGCGAGCGCTATTGCAAATGGAAGGACGCCAAGCGCGAGATTGGCTTCGCGTTGATCACAACGGCTTTGATGCGCGCGCCAGAGCGAATAGGCAGACCCCGCGAAGCTAAGCGCGAAAGCAAGATAGATCATGAAGGCCTCTTCTCTTCCATGAAGGAAAGCGCCAAAGAGCCAATCACACAGAAGGTAAAAAGGTATAGACCCCAAGCCGTTTCCACCTTGCCCACGCCGATGCCGCCTTTGATCAGCACAATATAAAGCGCGATCAAGAAGATATCCGCCATGGCGAGTTTGCCCGCGAATTTCACCTTGGGCAGGTGTTGGTCAGGGATCACACCAAATTGGATACCCGCAAGGCCAACGGTCTTGGCAAGGGGGGCGATGACGGCGAAGAACAGGACGATGAGCGCGAGGAAGATATCCGTTTCGAGCAGGTTCAGAATGCCGCTGGCGATGGAGATTTCAGAGAGGCCAAAGATGGGCAACAGACCCGCACGCAGCAGGGGGGCAAACCATGCGATTGGGAAAAGGATGAGGAGGGCGAGGTTAGCGTATTTGGTCATTCGTCTAGTCCTTGCGCGATAATTTCCATAATCAGTTTATTTGGCTTAGCTTCAGGTTGAATAGAAAAGACGCGCTCTAAAGCACTTTTGGAGTCAATCTCATCCAGTAGCGCCATGTAAGCCACTGCTGTAGAGCGGCTCACGCCTGCCGTGCAATGTATTACCAGGCGGGATGACTTTGGAAGATTGCGCAACCAATTTCTTATCTCAATCAGGTGTCTCTTTTCGGGCGCAAATTCAGCACTCGCGTCGAAAACATCATCGAAATGGATTTTCTTATGGTTTTGCGGTTTTAGTCGAAAAGGTTTTCTGACGCTTTCATAGGGATCTAGAATAGAAAGAACATGGCTCGCACCGAAAGATTTGAAGTCTTTGTCTAGTTTTGACTTAGAACAAATAGTGAGATCGCTGAACGGCATTCACCGCACCGCCTCAATCGGCCCCTCCGCGCGGGCGTGAATAAACTGATCCAAATAGGGGTCCCCAGATTTATCCATCTTTTTCACTGGCCCCGTCCATTGCACGACGCCGTCGTGGATCATGGCGACATCGTCTGCGATGGCGCGCACGGAACTCATATCATGGGTGATTGTCATCGCGGTCGCGCCCATCTCCACCACAATCTCTCGGATCAGCTCGTTGATCACGCCTGACATAATCGGATCAAGCCCAGTGGTGGGTTCGTCGAAAAAGATAATCTCTGGCTCCGCTGCTATCGCGCGGGCAAGCCCGACGCGTTTCTGCATGCCTCCTGATAGCTCGGCTGGGAATTTATCGGCAACATCTGCCGTCAACCCCACACGGCGCAATTTCTCTATCGCGACCTCTTTCGCATCGTCATTCGACAACTTATCCGCCCCGCGCATCAAGCGGAACGCGACGTTTTGCCAGACAGATAGCGAGTCGAACAACGCACCACCCTGAAAGAGCATCCCAAAACGTGCGAGCATTTCATCGCGATCATGCTGAACCGCGGGCTTTCCATCGATCAAGATTTCACCCGCATCGGGCGTTTCAAGCCCTAGGATGCATTTGAGCGTCACGGATTTACCTGTTCCTGACCCGCCAATGATCACCATCGACTTTCCCTTGGGGATGGTTAGATCAACTCCGCGCAATACGTGATTGTTTCCAAACGATTTTTTAACATCTTTAAGTTCGATCATGAGCTGAAAAACACCTCCGTCAGAACATAGTTGGCCGCCAGAATAAGAACCGATGCAGAAACAACCGCGTTGATCGTCGCCTTGCCCACACCCTGTGCGCCGCGACCCGAGTGATAGCCATGATAACAGCCCATCAGCGCGACGATGAAACCAAAGACGGCTGCTTTGGATAGCGAGGAGATAATGTCGGGCGCGGTTAGGAAATTGACCGTGTTTTGTAGGTAAACGGCGGAATTGAAGCCCAAACGCTCTGTCCCCACCAAATAACCGCCCATGATGCCAATCGTGTCACCCACGCCAACAAGGATCGGCATGGTTAGGATCGCCGCCAAAATGCGGGGAGCGACCAGATATTTCATTGGGTTCGTCGACAGCGTTACAAGTGCATCAATTTGTTCAGTTACGCGCATGGTTCCAAGTTCTGCGGCAATAGAGGAAGATACCCGTCCCGCCACCATCAACCCGCCCAAAACAGGCCCAAGTTCGCGCACCATACCAATCGCTACAATTG